>JANLQB010000091.1:0-3387 GCA_031367565.1 Verrucomicrobiota bacterium | reverse complement strand
TTTCCGGCAGGAAAACGGCGAGACCACGCACAAAGCAGCCGGACTGGGCTCAGCCTAGCCATCGTGAAACATCTGGTTGAACTGCACGGAGGCACGATCACCGCGCACAGCGACGGCTTGGGCAAAGGCTCCGTCCTCACCGTGCTCCTGCCGTTGCACAGCACGCGCGCGTCGAGGCGCTTACCTAGATCCGCCGAAGCCAATCCAGCGACGGTATCGCGCACCGCACTCGCGGGCCGTCGTTTGCTCGTCATCGACGAAGAAGCGGACACGCGCACCTATCTCCATCGCGTGCTCACCGAGCGCGGCGCGCAAGTCATCGTCGCCGCCAATGCTGCGGACGGACTGCAACGCGCCTTCGATGAAAAACCCGAAGCCATCGTTTGCGACATCTCGATGCCCGGTGAAGACGGCTACACCTTCATCCGCAATCTGCGCCGCGCCGAAGATCCTGCCGTGCGAGCGACTCGCGCCGCCGCACTTGCCCGCGTTGAAGACCGCCAGCGTGCCCTCGATGCAGGATTCGACGAGCATTGCGCCAAACCAGTCGAGCCCGCGGAGTTACTCGCCTTGCTCTAACGCCTCCTGCCCATTGCCAAAAACTAAGCCGCCTCCAGCGACATGCTGGAAACGACTTGTTAATTTTCCCTAAAGGACCAATCGGGAGTTAGTCCGCCGTGCGCTTTGCCGCTTCGCCGCGCCGCACACGCTCGTAAGCCGCACGCGCCGCTTCACGCGCGTCATCCCAATGGAGCGGATAAGTGCTTTCAGCTCTCGCGATTTCGGCTTCCGATTTCTGCGGCTCTCCTTCGTATTCCATGCGCAAATCGGCCTCACGCTCCTCAAAGGTCTTCCCGTCGCGGTAGCCCCTGTATCCCGAGCGATAGGCATCCATGTAGTCTTTGTAATCGCGATCTTTGGCGAAAGACTGCTGTGCATGATTCTCACGCCAATAGGCGTCTTCGGCGCTCGGGTCGATCGATTCAGCCACGCCTTTTCCAGCGAGTCCGCCTGCGATTGCACCGATGACGGCACCCACGGCAGTGCCGATAGGACCAGCGAGGGAGCCGAGAGCCGCGCCGGTCGTGCCGCCCGCTGCGGCACCGACTCCGGTGCCCACGGGATGTGCGCCCGGTTCGCCCGTGATGGGATCGGGATTGGTATCGCGACCGAGTGTGGATGTCTGAGTGGTTTGTGGGTCTGTAGGCATAGTGGTTTCGAGTTAGGGCTATGTGGAGTGAGTTACTTTTGATCGCGCGTGGCTTTCGCCGCGTCCCTGAGCGCATCGGCTTTCCGCTGGCCTTCGATGCGGATGGCTTCGGCCTCGCGGTCGAGTTTCGTTTTGCTGTCCTCAGTCGCGTCGGCAGCGCGCTCCGATGATTTCTTCGTGTCTTTCGCCGCGTCCTCTATGCTATCGGCGCGATTTTCAAGCGCAGCCTTGCGCGCCTTTTCTTCTTTCGAGTCGCAGGCCGTGAGTGAGAGAACGGCAATGACGATGAGGGATGGAATGGTCTTCATGTAAAATGGATCGCTAGCGAGTTAATCAATGGTCGCGTTATTTTCGTTGTTACTCGGACCGCTGCCCAGCAGTCGGTGTGGCTACAGTGGATTACCACTGAAGGCTGCACGCAGATCCGTCGCGGCCACCGCCACGGCGTCGCGCGCTTTATCCACCACCGCACCCATGCCGAAAAATTCGTGCGTCACGCCGGGATAGATTTTCTCATTCACCTTCACGCCTGCTGCTTTCAAGAGCTTCGCGAGTCCCTCACCTTCGGAGCGCAGCGGGTCGATTTCCGCGAGGATGATCGTGGTCGGCGGCATCGCCTTCAACGCATCTCCGGCATGCAACAGGGAAAGCCGTGGGTCTGCACCATCCTCGGGCTTGGCGACCGTGTGCCGGACAAACCATTCCATCATCGCCTTGTTGAGCGGCTTCGCTTCTGCGTTGTCGAGATACGACGGCGAATTGGTAATACCGGGATCGGTCACGGGATAGACGAGCACTTGATGAATGGGCAGCGTCACTCCGCGCGCCTTCGCCATCAGAGAAATGGCTGCGGCCATATTGCCACCCGCACTTTCTCCGACGACGGCCAGCCGCTTCGCGTCGTAATTCCTCTTCTCCTCGTTCTTCATCACCCATTGATAGATCGCAAAGACATCCTCATGCGCGGCGGGAAACGGATGCTCGGGAGCGAGCCGATAGTGGGTCGAGACGACGATAGCTTGCGCCGCATTGCACAGCGCGCGCGGTGAAGAGTCGTAAGTGTCGAGGTCCGCGATGACCCATCCGCCGCCGTGGATGTAGAGGATCACAGGAAAGGGGCCTTCACCTTTTGGCGTGTAAATGCGCACGTCGATCTTATGGCCGTCGCCGAGCTTCACGCTGGTATTGTCCACGTCGCCGACTGGCTCGGGGCCTTTGAGGTCGCGCTTTTTCATCAGACGCTTCACCGCGTCGGCGGGAGTCGGCTGTTTGCGCGCTTCTTCGGGCGAAAGTTTATCGATGGGTTTGCCGTCGAATGCGGCGAGTTCATCGAGCACGGCCTGCATCTGCGGATCGGGTGGCCCATCCTCCGAGCGGGCGGCAGCGGAGAGAGTCAAACAAGCAGTGAGGACGACGGCGGATAGTTTGCGGTTGGAATTCATGCTCTCAAGTTCGCGAGCCCGGCGTGCCCGAGCGTCAGACTCGCGCCTGAGCCATTCATCGGGCTTTAGAGCATATTAATAAAACTGTAGCCGCATGAGGCAAACCAACCCCCGGCATCCTTGGGCGTGAGGGTTTGCAGAGCTGACGCGATGACCTTAAGTAGTTCTGCGCGGTTGCCCTTGCCGGTCGATGGTGCCGAGGAGCTGGCCGTCGCCGCCGGTGCTGTTTTCGCGCGGGACGCAGCCGATATAGCTGCCGACTTTTTTGCGGTTGCTGAAGCGCGGCCGGTCCATGACTTCCAAGCAGGCGGTGAGCGCGGTGAGCTGGCTCAGGCCGTGGGGCAGCGGCACGGTGCGCGCTCACGCGGCTTGGGCCGCGAGCCGGGCGTCCAGTTCGAGGATCTGGGCTTGGAGGGCCAGGTCCATGGCGCGCTTCGGTGCGAGCGCCTCTCGCAACCAGTCCTCGCCGGCGGCGCGGAGCTGCGCGACCAGGCGCGGCCACATCTTTTTGCCCCACCAGCATCGGGGAAAATCGAGCAGCCCGAAGTGAGATGCAACGGATTTCTGGACCAGCATTTGGTTAGTGGATGGAGTTAATGTGGGCCTCGAAAGAGGCGGGGGTTTGGTATCCGAGGGAGGAGTGCTTTCGGTGGGTGTTGTAGTAAGATTCGATGTAGGCGAAGAGTTCGATGCGGGCATCGGCGTGGGCGATGAAAGAGCCGTCTTGGAGCATCT
>JANLQB010000083.1:0-17262 GCA_031367565.1 Verrucomicrobiota bacterium | reverse complement strand
GCCGCGGCGTCACCGCAAAGGTTGAGGAAGAAAGAAAGGCCACCCAGCCAAGCGTGCCGAAAATGCGGAGGGAAGTTTTCATCGGTCCTCGAATAACCACTCCGCCCATCTTTCGACTAGGCCGGATATTCAAACGTGCTTGGGAAAAACGCGCAGGATTTTGAGTTCCGGGGAGGAGGCAGTGCGCGCAAAGTCCCTGCGCCGCTCCAAGCGCGAGGGGCACGCCGCATTCGGGGCAACGGGGTCGGGCATGGCGGTAGTCATATCGTGTTCCGGATCCGTTCGGGAAGCGGGGTCACCCGGAAATTCCCGAGCGATGCCACCGCGATCCCCTCACCCGTCGTTCCCCTCAAAACCCGAACGTGCTTCGGATCGCTTCCAGCGTTTGCCGCTGCGCGAAATAGTTGCAGTGATGCACCGTGCGCGAGTCGCCGAAATCGTGCGCGATATTGGTGATCAGTCGCGGCGCGGGCTCTGGCTCCGCGATCTCTCCCGTCTGATTCATCGAGTCGAGATCGACCACCAGATCGTTCGTCCCAGGAAAAACGCAGTCCGCCGTCGCATCGAGAAATGATGCGCCCGGTCGCGTCACGAATGATTTCAGAAAACCCCACGCGCCCGCTTCGATCGGCTCGAAATTTGAGCGGACGACCCAGTAGCGCACCGGGCTCGCGGCCTCGGCGAAATCGAACGCGCCGGTGTTCACTCGCAGCGCGCGCAGTTCGGGATTCGAGCCGTGTCGCGACTGCGCGGAGAGGCCGGGGATCATCGCCACGATCGCGTCCGCGAGCGGCGTGCTGAGGGCGCCGGTGACGCGCGCAAAAAATCCCGCAAGCGAACTCGCGAGCGCGAGCAGCGGACCACCGGCCAGGCCCGCTGCGAACCCGATCGCCTCGCCCGCATTCGAGAGAAAATCCATCACCGCCTTGATGCGCGCGGGCGCGGCCAGACTCGTGCCCGCGAGCGGCGAGCCGACCATGATGACGCGGCAAATCGTCTGCTCCTGGCGAAAGCCTTCGCAAAACCAGCGCGCCACCAACCCGCCGCGACTGTGCGCCACGACATCGAGCGTCTTCGGCGGGCCGTGCGCCAATTTCGCGGCGAGATCGAAGGCATTCAGCATCGGGCTCAGCGCGAGCGTGGGGTGATCGAACGCGAGCACGAAGTCGTAGCTTTTCAGGGCCGCGGAAAACAGCGCACTGCCGCCGGGCGCAGCGCCGAGGTCGCGCATCACCGCGTCGCTGTCGCTAAAGGTGCCGTGAATAATCATGAGCACCTTTTTCCCACCGAGCTTCGCCAGTTCGGCAGGCAGGAACGGCACGAACTTGCCGCTCTTGGTGAACCTGCGCAGTCCCCAGAGCTGGCCGTTTTCATTCCAGGCCGGACGCGAAAGTTTGCGATCGGCCGCGAGGAGCAGATCGCTGACTTTGGAAGTCTCCTGCTTTTCAAAAAGTGACTGACTCAAGACGATCGGCGCGGCGAGTGGAGCGCGTCGAAGCCCGCGCCGCTTTAGGAGAACCTCGTGTCCCGGCCCCGGCATCTGCGGTCGGCCGATCTGCCAGCGCAGAAGTCCGCCGGGATCGCGGACGAGATTCAGCGCCCGACTTTCCAGCGCCACGCGCAGGGGAGCAGCGCGCACCTTTTTTGCGGCGAGCACGGCAGCGATCGGCTCGCAACCCATGGTGCCAAGCACCTCGCCGACGATTCCGCGCACCGCTTCATCCGGTGCGCCCGAGCCTGCGAAGGTTCCTTTCTTCATCGCCTCAAGCCACGGTGCCCTGCGTGATGATCGGTAGCGGAGTGACGCCACGTTCGCGCGCAGTTTGCACGTCGATCATGCCGTCAAATTCCTCCGCGCCCCGCAAGTCGTCGAGCAGCCGCCGCGATTCACTAACCGCGTCCGCGAACGATCGCTGCAATGGAATGTAAGTCGCCTCGACGGCCACGAGCCCGCCATCGCGCACCTGCGCGCGAATGCCCGCAAGGTGATGCGGCTCCGCAAACATCCACGGTTCCGTCACCTTCTTTTCGCGCACCCCGCCGAGCGCTTTTTTTCCGCTGGCTTCACCATCGGCACTCGCGTGCTTCAGCGGCTTGGCGAGGCCTTCGATGAATTCCAAACGCGCCGCCTCACTCGTCCAGTATCCCGCAAAAGCGTGGCCACTCGTGAGGAAGATCACCGGGAAAATCCCTACATGCTCCCAGCACGACGCCAGCAGCAGCGCCAGCTCGATGCAAGTGCCGCGATGCGCGCGCAGGATTTCCTCCGGCGTGCGCAGACGCTGCGACGCATTCGTGTAAGTCGGCGGCGGATTCACGTAATCCAGCCGCATCGTGTACTGGAGCGCCGCCCAGATCGCGCGCGTTTGCAGCGCCACCGCATCGTCGGCATTGCCGGAAAATCCCGCCTGATAACCATCGAACCCCGCCTGCGGCTGATCGCACAGCGCGCGGAGAAATGGCTGCGACGCGCTGAGAATATCGCGCACCGCCGGATCGCGCGGGAAGACGAACGATGGGAGAAAATGCCGCCCCGTCGTGTCATCGCGCCACTCATCGCACGGCAGCAGCTTGATGGATCGCGTGGTGTGAAAAACCTGCACCGATCCGCAGCGGATGGCGATCTCGACCGTGGCGAGAAGAGCCTCGCCGCGCTGCCGGAGCAGTTGCGAGCCGAGCGGCAGCGTCACCCTTTTTGCCAGATCTTCCTGGCGATCCGCCTCCACCGGCAGGTCCACGAAAAAGTGGCATTCCGCCGGGCGATCCAATCCCGTGTCGAGCCGCACCGTGACCTCCAGCGGGTCCATCGCACCCTCTTTGATTTTGGTGACGGTGAAACTTTTGAAAAGACCGCCGCGACTATTTTGCAGCACCGAGTAGTTGAGCGCTTCCTCCAGCTCGCAATTCGCCGGAAGCGCCGCCTTCGCGTCCGCCGGCTTGATCGCGCCGCCGCCTGCGGGCCCCGCGAAATCCACGAGCGTTTCATCTTTCACCTTCGCCGCCGCCGCTCCGATCAAATCCACCGCCGACCAAAGAGTCACCGTGCCGAGCGCATCCGGTTCCGTCTGCGACTTGTTCGCCGCGAGCGCGGCGCGCAAAGCGACGAGCGCGTTCGGCTCCCTCTTCCACGCGCGATAAAACGCGCCAAAGAAGACCGGGATGCTCGCATCCATCACCTCGGCATGAAATCCGATCGCGATTCGCGCGCCGTGCGCCACCGCGAGTGGAGCCATGCGTCGCCCGGTGTAGCACGAGCTGAAGACCACAATTTCCGGCCCGTGGGCGGCCACTGCCTGCGCGACTTTTTCCGTGAGCCTTTCATCGGGCCGTTCGGCGTCTTTCGCGGAAATGGCCGCGTCGTGCTCCACGGAATTGAGCACGAGATGAACGATCCGCGGCTTCTTGTTCCGCACATCGTCGGTCAGATCCTCGAGCGTTTTCACGTTCAGCGTTTGCAGCGGCCCTTCCAGGGCGGCCTCGATCGCCGCCAACTCGGTCTTGTAATCAAAGCCCGCCAGCTCCGCGCATTCACTCACGCCAAAAGCCGCAAGCCCGCCGGCTGGTTTCAATTGCTTGCCACCAACCAAAACGCGCACCACGACAAAGTCCTCTTTTCCAATCCGCTTCCGCTCCTCCTTCGTCGCCAGCGCCAGCAGAGCCTCCCATGGAAAAACGCGCGCCGCCCATCCGACATCCTCACGCCTCCAGCCAATCTCCACCTGCACCACGCCGCTCGCCGCCGCATCCGCGATGAATGCCTCCGCCTTTTTCCGCGACACCGCGCCCGCCGCCGCGAGATCGAGAATCGCCGCGTACGCATTGGCCCGCCACGTCCTCGCCTCCTGGTCCCGATTGATCTGCCGTCCACGATCAGACGACAGCAAGCGATTCCAAGCCAGCGCCTGCGGATATAGGGCCCGATCCTCCACCTCCGCCGTCAGCGGCTCGCCAGCACCCGGGCGCAAAACGACCTGGTAACGCGCGCTCACTTTCTTCACCGGAGCCGCCGCTTTCGGACCCTTCTTCCCTTTCGCTAACCCCGCTGCCTTAGAAGCCATGACTAGTCGAATGAAGGATGCCTCACGCGACCCTCGCCGCGAGGAACGATGCCCATCCGCCTTTTCCAAAATCGAGGTTCTTGTAGAGCGGCGATACTTTTGCCAAGGGCAGGTAAATCGAAAGCCCGTGCGATCCCTTCACCTTTGGGTTCGGCGCACTGCTGGCAAAGACGCTCGCCGCCACGGCGTCCTTCACCTTTTTCGTGACGGCGGCGGCGGATGGCAGCGTCGTCGCCAGCAGACTACAAAAGTCCACTAGGTCCACATAGTCGGCATGCTCGTAGCCTTGCGCCCGCACGCGCGCACTCATGATGGCTCCCTGCGTCGCAAAATCCTTCGTCTTGTAGGCCTTCGCGAGCAGCGTCCCGAGTTCGTTCGCGGCCTTCTGCACGGCTTTGAGCGATGCCAGATCAAAGGCCGATTGTGTCACCGCCTGACGCTTGGAGTAAGACCCGACAAACTCCTTCACGATCAACGCCGCCAGTTCGCGCCCGTCCATTTCCGGCTTCGCCGCGAGCGCTTTCAGGATGCGATCGTAAGGCCAGCCTTCGCCGGGTTCGACCTCTTGCGAGCCGCAAAACACTTCGCCCGCCTGCGCCACTTGCAGCCCCGTTTCCACCATGCTCATCAGGCACGCATCCATGCCGATCACGTCAAACTTTCGCTTCGCAGCCTTCGCCTCGGCTTGAAAGACCTTCTTCATCTCCACGCTGTCCAGGAAGTCCTGCGCGTCGTCGTCAAAAGCGATGGCCCGCCGTTTGCCACCCACTTTTTCCAACTGAAACGCCGTGAGAAAAAACGGCCCGCGAAAACGCTTCTTCGCCGCGCTGCGCTTGATGAAACCGCCGGGCAACATCGGCCGTCCCCGCACGCCACTCCGGCGCAGTCCGGCCCCGCTTGAAGGCCGCGACGGCGGCGGATTCAGTCCGCGCCGTTTCGCCTCCGCGTAAATGTCCGTGTCATCCCAACCCGCGCCGTGATTCCACAGCACAGCCATCGTGCGTTTCGCGGGGTATTCGGCACGTCCCCACTTCAAAAAATCCGCGAGCACTTTCGGATCGCCCGTATTCGTTTCGCCGATCCTCTGCACCACATCATCTTCGGCGTTGGCTCCTTTCGTGACCCGATAACGCCGCGTCGGCACTCCTGCCGCCGCGGTATCGCGTTGCACCAAAATATTGATCCGGTCGCTCGATCCGACCTTCTTCATTTCGGCAAGGTCATCGCCGCCGAAATCATCAAGGTCATTATCCCCCGCCATATAGACAAGGATGGTCCAGTCAGCGAGGTTCGCTGACTTGTTAGAGGGACGTAAGGATGCGGTCTTTTTCATACGAGGTTACCTGGTTTTCTTGGTTTCGCTTTTCGACTTACTTGAAGGCTTGGTAATTCGCGCCGCGCGACGGTTGCGCGTCGGAGGTTCAGGAGTTCCGGCCCCCGCGCCACGTGCGACCACACAGCCAAAGCGCGGCTTGCCAGCGTGATCGAACACCTGGAATTCGAACTCGCCCGGCTTCGTATCGATCCTCGCGAAACCAAACGGAACCACGCGTTGCCCCTCGTAGATCGGCGCATCGGCACCGAGTCGATCCTCCTCCCAAAGCACATCCGCGATCCGTTTCGCGACATCGAGATTTTTCTGGGGCACCGGCACTCCGCCGTGACCCAGGCACGCACAAAAGGCGGGCGCATCCTTTAGGCGTTTGTTCGTGCGTTGAGCCTTGGGCTTAAAGACCACGCACCGATGCTCGTGCCCCCAAATCCACGCATCGATCCCGGAATATACTCCCGCGGTTTTCAACAGTGCCACCGCCTCATCCGCATGCTGCGACTCACTCGTGCGGGAGGATGCGGGCTGATGATGGGTCAGCAAGATGCAACCCTTCGCCGAGTCGCGCATCTTCGCCATCCAGACCGCCTGCTCTTTCGTCAACACGCCATTTTGTCCGCCATAGTCTTTGAGCGTTGGTTTTCCAAAAACAGCGCTACCGAGCGACGGCATGTTCCATGAAGTATCCAGGCCGAACACCTGCCAGTCCTGGTCTTCGATCAAAAAGAAACTCGATGGCTCACTGTTCTTATCGCCATGCCAACGAAGCAGGTAGTCTTGCTTGAGCAAGGTGTCGAAGTAACCCTCGCCGCCCGAATACATGTCATGGTTGCCATTCAGGCTCCAGGAGCCGATCGCATTGCGCTCGCTCGAAGTCACCGGCCAAAGGGGCATCATCCGCTCCAGGTATTCATCCGCTTCGCCCACATAATAGACATCGCCAAGATGAATAACGTGCTGCTGCCGCGATCCAGCGCCCGCCATGAGTTGCTCGCGAATTCGCTGGGTCACTTGCCCCGCGAGACTTAGCCCGGTGCCCCAGTCGCCAAAGACAAACAAGGTAAGCGACTTTGCCGACGAGGCGACGCGCGCGGCGTTAGGGTTGAACGGACGGCGCTTGGCAAAGAGCGCGCCAAACTTCGCCATGAATCCGTCCAGACCATAGCGAGCGTCCTCACCCTCGATGAAGGCAGCCTTACTAACTTCAGTAGCGCCCGCCTTCGGCGCAGCACCGGCACGATTCCGCAGGCGAAGGGTTGGCGAAGTATCCACCGGACTCACGGCAGGCTTTCCCGAACGCAATCGCGAAGGCGCTTTCCTGGTCGCGGGCGCGTTCACTTTCACCTGCCCCGCATCAATCGCGATCCGCGTCAGCCCGACTTGCAAGCCACAGGTGATAGGATCGTTGGGGATGTAGGGTGAGCCCTGCGGATGCTTCTTATCCTTTTTCGCCTTCGCGAGGGCATCCGTCAGCGCCGCGATCACGCGCTTGAGTTGCGCCGGCGTCACCTTGTGCCTGCGAAGTTCGGCGAGCGCCGCCTGGTCCTTTTTGAAAACTCTCGTTTGCAAACGCACCAGCCAGTCCCGCTGCGCGCGGGTTTCGGAGAGCACGTAACCACGGTCGAGGTAATCGGAGATCATAATCTTGGGATTTAAGACCGAGGCGCTGAGGTTAGTACGGTGAGCCGCCGGGAGTCGAGCAATCGCTGCGGATTTTGGGCTGGTGCCGGAATTTATCTCTCCCGCGTGTATCTGGAAGAGTAGCGCGCAAGGGCATGGCGGAGTCGATAGAGACAGAAGCGAGTTGGTTCGGTGGGTGGTTCCGCTTTTTCCCAAATCTTGGCGGGATCGAAATCAATTCCTCGTAGAAGCAACTCTGTCGCGTATTTCGTCTGTGCTGCCTCGTAAATGCGCTTCGCCTGAAGGGCGCGAGTCTTGGCCTCCAAATAAGGACGAAGGTCCACATTGTCCGGAGCCGATGGTGCCCGGAGCCCATAGGCATCCGGATCAGGATCGATGATGCCGTCCCGCTCTTTCATCGCCGTCGCATCAGCAAGCGCTTCCTCAGCTCGCTTCCGTTGCTTTTCTACCTCCTCCTTTAGCTGCTCCATGTCGCGTTCATTTCTTTTCTGCAACTCACCCAAGCGCTTTTGCTGGTACACCACGGCAATCGTATTTGCGATGTTCGCTGCCTCCTGCGGTTCCGGGCTATAAACGCCGACCTCAATCAGTCCGGTCTGAGGATCTCCACTAAGTTCCATCGCTGCCAGCATCCTACTGAAAGCGGTCTGCTTGTTCATCTCTACCCCGTGGGCATACCACACCTCGGTCAATTTCAGATTGTCGATGACTTGATCCAAAATCTCTGAACTTCGGAGAATTTGAAACTGCGCCGCGAGAAACTGCGGGTCCAAACCTAGACGTATTTCTCCGCCGAAGACGTTAATTTGCCCGGAGTTATCGGGCTTCACCTCCATCGTGAGTTTCGCGAAATAAACCCGCGGCAAAAGACGATCCGCGATCAGCAGCACGGCTACGGACGCCAGAAGTAAAATGCCGAGGATTTTGCAGGCGCGAAGGATGCCGGAGCCGGATTTTTTCATGGGTTGCGATGGGTCGATTAGCTTGGTGTAGGTCGAAGCGCCTGTGACTGCTGGCTCGATCAAGAACGCTCGGAAGGTATCAATTCCGAGCGCCGTGCCGAATGGAATATTCTGCTATCTGCGCCGTCCGGGATGCGGGGTTGCACGGAAAGATGCGTGATCTCGCTTGGCATTTCTGCTCGTCGCCACTAACGAAGCGCGATGCCTGAAGTCCCTGAAATCCCCGAAGCAACCGATCCTTTTGATAAACACGTAGCCATCAGCATCGCCATCCTTGCGGTGATCCTTTCGTTCATCGGAAACCTCGGGGACAATGCGAAGACGGACTCGATTTTGAAGACGAACGAGGCATCGAATCAGTGGGGATATTTTCAGGCGAAGAGCATCAAAGGGCAGATGGCCGGGATGCAAAGCGCGCTGCTCGCAGCGCTGAGCAACCCGCAGCCGGACGAGTCGCGGGTAAAAGAAATCGCGCGGCTGAAAGCGGAGACGGAGCGTTACGAGCAGGAAAAGGAGGAGATCAAAAAACAGGCGGAGGCTTTGCAGGCGCAGGCGGCGGAGGATTCTAAAATCAACGACCGCTGCGATCTTTCTTCGCTGATGCTGCAAATCGCGGTGGTGATTTGCTCGGTGGCGATCCTTTCGCGCTGGCACGCCTTTTGGTTCGCAGGCCTCGCGCTCGGCATCGCCGGGGCAGTGGCCGGAGCGACGGCGTATTTCTTGTAACGAGGTCCTTTCCCTTCGCCGCCGACGCGCGGTATCATCGGCGAACGCATGAGCACACCCGAAGCGCCGAAGCGCTTTGTTTTCCAAGATCCGCGCGGCAGACGCTGGCCGCGGCTGAGGCGCGTGCTGCTCGCGTGGTGCGTGATTGTCGCGCTCGCGATCGTTTGGTTTTTTCAATCAGTCTTCGTGCGGCCAGAGTTGAAACTGCCGCATTCGATTCGCTCGCTGAAAGGGCAGCTCCACTCCGCGATCAAGGAAACGGAGCGGACGACGGATGATCCGAACGTGATCAACTGGCAGAAGTACTACGCGACTTCGCAAGCGGCGATGGAGCGGCTCACGCGCATCCGCGCGCAGCTTCGCAAGAAGCGATCGGGAGACTCGGAGATCCGGCTCGGGTTTTATGTGGACTGGGATGAGAACAGTTTCGCTTCGCTGGAAGAACACGCCGGCACGCTGACGCACATCGCGCCGGAGTGGTTCACGCTCACCAAGACGACGAGCGATCTCACCTATTCCGCCGACGCGAAACTAAGCACCTTCGCCACTTCGCACGGACTCGAAGTGATGCCGCTCCTGCGAAATCTCGAAGACGACGACTGGCAGCCGGAGGCGGTGGAAAATCTCGCGACCGGGTCGGCGGACAAGCGCGCGCAGTTTGTGAAAACGCTTGTGGCTGATTTGAAATCCGGGAACGCAGACGGGGTGATCATCGACTGGGAGCTGGTCGATCCGGCTTACAAAGATGCCTACACGCATCTGCTCACGGAGCTCTCCGACGCGCTGCACGATGCGGAGATGGAGCTGTGGTTTCTCGTGTCGCCGGGCGATGCGTTTGAGACGTTTGATCTCGAGGAGCTTTCGGCAGTGGTGGATCGCTTCGTCGCGCTGCTCGCGGATGAAAATTCTGACAGCGACAAGCCGGGTCCGATCTCGTCGCTCGACTGGCTGGAAGGCTGGCTGAAGGTCATCGACAACACGGGCGACCCGAACCAGTGGATCATCGGGCTCGGGGCTTATGCGTATGATTGGAATGAGACGACGAAGAAGACGGAGACCATCAGTTTCAAAGACGCGATGAGCCGCGCGAGCTACGCGGGAGTGGATCTCGACGGGCGCACGGTGGAAGTCGCCGCGCCAGCTTACAACGGGGTCTTTTCCTACTCGGAACCGACGGGCGATCACACCGTTTCATTCCTCGATGCCATCTCGTTTTTCAATCAACTGCGGGCGGTCCGGCACGGGGGATTCGCGGGCGTGGCGGTGAGTCGGCTCGGCAGCGAAGATCCTTCGCTGTGGGATGTCTTTGACGCGGCTGTTCGGCCCGCGAGCGGCGCACTGGCGGCGCTCGGAAAGCTGCATGCCAGCGACACGATCACGCATGTCGGGAGTGGTGAAATCGTGACGGTGGACGACACGCGCGACGACGGCGAGCGCCACATCACCATCGAGCCGGACGGGAATTTGCGCGCGAGCTACGTGGATTTTCCGACCTATCCGATCTTGTACCATCAAGGCGCGGGCGGGCAACACGAGGTGGCGCTGACTTTCGACGACGGTCCCGATCCCGAGTGGACGCCGCGTATTCTCGACATCTTGAAAGAGCGTGGCGTGAAGGCGGCTTTTTTCATCGTGGGGAAAAATGCGGAAGATCATCCAGCACTCGTGCAGCGCATCCTCGATGAAGGCCACGAAATCGGGAACCACACTTACAGCCACGCGAATCTCGCGATCATGTCGCCCGCGCGGATGCGACTGGAACTGAACATGACGCAGCGGCTCATCGAGAGCATCACCGGCCGCAGCACCACGCTTTTTCGCCCGCCGTACAATGCGGACTCGAACCCGACCAAGATCGAAGAACTCACGCCACTGAAAATCGCGCAGGAGGAACTCGACTACACCGTCGTGCTGGAAAAAGTGGACCCGCAGGATTGGGCGCGTCCCGGTGCGGACGTGATCGTGCAGCGCGTGAAAGATTTGCGAAACGAGGGGAATCTCGTGCTGCTCCACGATGCCGGCGGAGACCGTTCGCAGACGGTGGAAGCCCTGCCAAAGATCATCGACTACCTGCAAATGCGCGGCGACCGGATCGTGTCGCTCAGCGAGCTACTGAACATCCCGCGCGACGAATTGATGCCGCCCGCCGATGCCGCGGCGCAGCCGGTCGAACGACTCGTGACCAGTGCGGGCTTCCGGCTGTGGCGTGTGGTCATCGAGTTCTTCTGGGCATTCATGATTTTCGCCACGGTGCTAGTGGTGCTGCGGACGCTGGTCGTCGCGTGGCTCGCGCGGAGGCATCATCTCGAAGGCATCTCTGCGGCGCGCACTCTGAATCCTTCGACCCTCGACCTTCGGCCCTCGACTCCTCTGTCCGTCATCATCGCGGCTTTTAACGAGGGGAAAGTGATCGCGAAGACGCTGCACTCGGTGCTGAAGACGGACTACGCGGGCGACATCGAAGTCGTCGTCGTGGACGATGGATCGAAGGATGATACGGCAGCGGAAGTCGAGCGGGTCGCGGCAGCGGATTCGCGCGTGCGTTTGATCCGCCAGGCGAATGCAGGCAAGTCACACGCGCTGCGCAATGGGCTCGCGAACGCGACCCACGGCATCATCGTTTTTCTCGACGCGGACACGCTCTTCGAGCGCGGCACCCTCAGCGCGATCGTCGCGCCGTTTTCCCATCCACTCATCGGCGCGGTGAGCGGGAATGCGCGCGTGGGGAACCTCCGTTCATTCGTCGCGCGCTGCCAGTCCCTCGAATATATCTGCGGCTTCAATCTCGACCGGCGCGCTTACTCCGAATGGAACTGCGTGACCGTCGTCCCCGGCGCGGTCAGCGCGATCCGTCGCAGCGCGATCGTGGCGGCCGGCGGATTTTCCGACGATACGCTCGCGGAGGACACCGACCTCACGCTCACGCTCCACCGCCTTGGCTACCAGATCGCCTATGCGCCCGAAGCCATCGCGTGGACCGAAGCGCCCGAGACGTGGCGCACGCTGGCGAAGCAGCGTTTCCGCTGGGCTTTCGGCACGATGCAGTGCCTTTGGAAACATCGCGACATCGTCTTCAATCCCCGCTTCGGCTCGCTCGGCTGGTTCTCGCTGCCCGGCATTTGGTTCTACCAAATCCTCCTCGTCGCGCTCACGCCGCTGGTCGATGCGATCCTGCTTTTCTCGCTGTTCTCCGGCCACGCGGCAGCGATCGGTTGGTATTTTCTCATCTTCCTCGCGCTCGATCTCGGACTCGCGATGCTCTCGTGCTACATGGAAGACGAGCCGTTGCGCCGCGCATTCACGATCATCCCGATGCGGATCATCTACCGCCCGCTGCTGGCTTGGGTCATTTGGCAAGCGATCATCCGCGTCCTGAAAGGCGCGATCGTCGGCTGGGGAAAACTGGAGCGCACCGGGACGGTGACGGCGCGGACATGAGGAATTTCGGGTTGCGGATTGCGGATTGCGGATTTCCGAAACTCGCTGCGTATGCGGGTGCGCTGATCGCCATTTTCATCGCGGGTTGCGACCGAACGACGAGCGACCCGCGCGCGGGAACCAATCCGCCACCCGCCATCCGCAATCCGCAATTGACGATTCCCGAGCGCGGCGTTTACGCGGGCGCTTACATCGAGTTTGGTGACAATGAGGACACGGTGACGCTGGAGAAGATCGCTAATTTCGACCGGCTCGTCGGGAAGGAGCAAGCGATCATCGCGTCGTCGAGCTACTGGGGAGAGCAGACTTTTCCGAAGGCAAACATGGAACTCATCGCGCGCTACGGCGCGGTGCCGCTCGTGTTTTGGTCGCCGTGGGACCGGCCTTACGTCGAGGGGCTCGGGCCGGATAAGTATTCGCTCACGAGCATCATCGCCGGCGAACACGACGGCTACCTCGACCGGTGGGCGGACTCCGCGCGGGAGTTTGGCTCGCCGATCATCGTGTCGTTTGCGAATGAGCCGAATGGCTCGTGGTTTCCGTGGAGTGGACTGCACTACGGCGGCGATAAATTGCTGCCCGGCGCGACGGACGATTACGAAGGGCCGGAAATTTTCAAAAAGGCGTGGCGTCACATTGTCGATCGCGTGCGGGCGCGCGGCGCGAAGAATGTGCAGTTCGTTTTACACCTCATGGATTACTCCGATCCGCAGGAGGAATGGAATCTGGCCGAGCACTACTATCCCGGTGCCGACTACGTGGACTGGCTCGGCTTTTCGCTCTACGGCGATCAATTTCACAACGACGAAGGCTGGGCAAATTTCTTCCCGCTCTTCGACTGGCCTTACACGGAGCTGTGCCTCCTTGATCCCGCAAAACCGATCATGGTCTGCGAATGGGGCTGCGGGGAATTTCCCGAAAAGGGCAGCAAGGCGCAGTGGATTCGCGATGGCTTCCGCATCATGAAAGACACGAAAAAATATCCGCGCTTGAAGGCCTGTGTCTTCTGGCACGAGCGCTGGCAGAACGACGACGGCCTTTACTCAAATCTCCGCGTGAACTCCACGCCCGCGAGCCAGCAAGCGTATCGCGAAGGCTTCGCCGATGCGTTTTTCCTGAGCCGTCCGCTTTTCAAGGATGGAATGTCGGAGAAACGATGATCGCAGGGGAAGGGGAAGGGAGCGGCGCGCCGACGAGTCCGCGAGTTCGTCAATTCAGCCCGTTGTCTGCGCCCGTCCCCACGAGCACTTGCCGGAGCGTGCGCAGCATGGCTTCCGCAGAAAACGGCTTCCGCAAAAATGCCACCGCTCCCGCAGCCGTCGCCCGCAGCATTCGCTCGTCGGTCATCAGGCCACTCGCCGCGACCACACGCACATTCGGGTCGATCGCCTTCAACGCGGCGATGGTGTCCGCGCCATCCATGCCGGGCATCATCATGTCGGTGAGCACGAGCGAGATTTCGTTGCGGCGTTCTTTGAAAAGCGAGATCGCCGTCGCTCCATCGGGCGCGGTGATGACGCGGTACTGAAAATTCTCCAGCGTCTGCTTCACCACGAGTCGCACGGATGCCTCGTCGTCCACGAGCAGCACGAGTTCCTGATGGCCTTCGGGGCGGAGCGCTTCTTCGGGCTTCTTTTGCTTCGCGGCGTTCGGCAGCGCGGGGAGGCAGACGGTAAAGGTGGTTCCTTTCGATGATGTTTCAAAATCGATCATACCTTCGTGGCCTTTCACGATCGCCGACGCGGTCGAGAGACCGAGGCCGGTCCCGTGGCCGACATCCTTCGTAGTAAAAAACGGCTCGAAGATTTTTTCCTGCGCTTCCGCCGGGATGCCGCTGCCGGTATCGCGCACCCGGAAGACGAGATGAGGCCCAGCGGCCGGCGACACTTTCAGCGATTCGGCGCTACCGACACAGACGATGTTCTCCACTTCGATCGTCAATGCACCGCCATCCGGCATCGCGTCGCGAGCGTTCACACAAAGATTTAGCAGCACTTGGTGAAGCTGCGTCGCATCGCCGCAGACCGACCACACATCGGGCGGCACGGTGCAGCGGACCTCGATGTTTTTCGGGAAAGTGTCGCGCGCGATTTTGAAGACTTCCTTGATCACAAGCGCGGGCTGGATGACGACGCGCCTGCCTTCGGCGCCCCGCGCAAAACAGAGAATCTGACTCACGAGATCGGCCCCGCGCTGCGCGCTGAGCTGCACGGCTTCGAGGATTTGGTCCGCGTCAGGATTGTCGAACTCCGAGCGCAGCAGCTCGATAGAAACGAGGATCGGCGCGAGGACGTTATTCAAATCGTGTGCGATGCCGCCGGCGAGGGTACCGAGACTTTCGAGGCGTTGTGAGCGGAGAAATTGCAGCTCCAGCTTTTTTCGCTCCGTCACGTCCGTGTTGATCATGAGGATCGATTTCGGCGCGCCGAGGGGATCACGCAGCAGCGTCCAGCGGCTCTCCGTCACGACTTCGCGCCCGGCTTTCGTCGTGTGGCGGAGATCGCCCGTCCAGTCTCCGCGGTCGAGCACCGCGCGTTTTGCCTCTCCGAGTTTTACAGCGTCGGATTGCAGTAACGTCTGCATCCGATTGGCCAGTGCCTCCTCGCACTTCCAGCCAAACACGCGCTCGGCACCCGTGCTCCAGAAAAGGATTTCATCATCCATGTCGCGCACGACGATCGCATCCTGCGCGAGATTCAAAAGGCTGGCCTGCTCGCGGATACACTCCTCGGACCGCGTGCGATCCGAGATGTCGCGGAAACTCCACACGCGCCCGATGCTAATGCCGCCGATTTTTTGCGGCATCGAGTAGCGCTCGAAAACACGCCCGTCGAGGAACTCGATGGAGTCGTAACTTTTCTCCTCGGGATGGCTGTAGAGCCACTCGATTTTCTCCACGAAAGCCTGCGCGTCTTTGAGCTTGCTGGACACAAACTCAACCAGCCGCCGGTCGTCATGCGGTGCCAGCAAATGCCGCGGGATGCGCCACATTTCGGCGAACTTCGCGTTGTAGCTCACGATGCGTCCGTAGCCATCGACGACGAGGATTCCGTCTGCCGTCGCCTCGAGAGTCGCATTCACCAGCGAGAGCGAATGCGCCTGCTCTTCCTCGACGCGCTTGCGCTCGCCGACCTCCGTCTGCAACTCCACCGTTCGCTCCTGCACACGCTTTTCCAATAGATCCTGGGCACGGTGGAGCGCGGCATTCTGCGACTCGATCTGGCCGAGCATCGCGTTGAAACTCGCGATGAGTTTTCCAAGTTCATCGTTCGCTCCGGCGGGGACGCGGATCGAGTAATCGCGCTGGCTGGCCACGCGCTCCGTGGCTCCGGCGAGGCGCAGGATCGGCGCGGAAATGTAGCGCTGAAGCATCGCGGAAAGCGCGAATGCCACGAGCGCGGAAGTGAGCAGCACGAGCGCGAGCAGGCCCGCGTAAGATTTGATGCGTTCGCGAATGCCGCCACAGTCCGCGACGATGTAAATTGTGCCGACGCGCCGACGTTCGCGTTCATCGAAAACGCCGGAGACGCGGATCATGCGTTCGCCGGAATTCGTGCAGCCATCCGGGCCCGGCGCAGGCGGGAGCATGTTCAGCGTGCCTTTGCGCACATACTGCGCGAAAAGTCCGCCATTCTCGCGGTAGATTCCGGCAGCGAGAATTTGCGGCTCCGTTTTCAAGCCGAGCAGCGTTTCCGCAGCGGCGTTTTCGTCGTCGAAAGAAATCGCGGCGACGCTGTTGCTGCTGACGATGCGCGCCATCGTGGTGATGCTCGCCTCCAGATTTCCGCGAAAATCGCGCAGCTCAGACCAAAGCAGCGCACTGCCCGAGAGCAGTAGCGCGACGCTCGTCGCGAGCATCATCACCAGCATGAGCTTTCGGCGGATCGGGAGATGACGGAGCAAGGTCACAATAGCTCCCTTTCTCCGACCGGTTTTCCGGTCACATTCTTCGCGAGCTGGAGCAGCTTCGAGCTGATCCCGACATTCGATCTTCGGACGGCAGCCAGATTCACGCTGAAGACGATCTTGCCACTTTCCACCGAGAAACTGATCGCCGTGAGCGCCGCCATGCTTTCCGTGTCACCCACGCAAAGTGAACCGCTGGCCGCGAGGCTGGCACAGATCCCCGCAGCACGATCGCTCTCGGAGGACGCCACGAAAACGACGTGCGCGCCGCGCAGTTCCGCAGCGCGTTTCGAGCGGCGCACGACGACGCGGCGATCATTGATCACGCGGCCACTCACGACGCGATCGAGCACGGCTCCGAATGGATCATCGCCCAGTATTCCGATTACGACCGGAGCCGCGGAATCGGGAAACCCCTGCGGTGGCCAGGTCGCATATTTCGCGATGTTTAAAAGGAAAGCCGCTTTCACCGCGTACTCGGGCACCGCTGCGGAATCGCCGCGAGACTTTGGCGCGCAGGCCAGCGTCAAGCTCAGCGCCAAAAGGATGGCGCGAACGGAAATTTTTGCAGCGTCGAGCGGCATATCAGATTTCAGAAACGAATCGTGACGCTCCCATAAATACTCCGCTCCACTTCGGTTGACGCAGTCCCGATCGTGGTGGGCGTAAACTCCCTGTGACGGCGGTCGAATAGATTTTTCCCGACGACGGAGAACTCCAGGGACTCCGACCTCTGCCAGCCGACGCGAAGATCGAGCGCGGTGTAGCTCCGCACATTCAGCGCAGGCAGCGCATCGACGTAGCGAAGACCGGCGGATAATTCAAAACCGTGCGGCAGATCGATCGACGAAAAAACTCCAGCTTGATGGCGCGGGCTGCTGCCTTCCGCCCGGCGCTCGCTGATCGTGTCGGTCCCGCCATTCACCGGATGGGCGTTCAGGTAGAGCAGCGAATAGTTCGCGCGCACTTTCCACCACGACACTGGGAGCCACGTCGCGGTGATTTCGCCACCGTACGTTTCCGCATCCTGATTTTTTTTGATAACGATATTCACGTGCGCCGGATCGGAGAGCAGATCGATCGCGGGGTCGGCCACTCCGTAGGAGCCGATCTTCGTGTAGTCGCTGTAGAAAAGCGCGAGGTCAAAAGACAGGTGCTCCGTCGCTTCGAGGCGGTAACCGAGTTCGGCCGCGATGACCTC
>JANLQB010000075.1:0-1782 GCA_031367565.1 Verrucomicrobiota bacterium | reverse complement strand
ACCGCATGGAACTCGAAGCCGCACAAAATCTCGTGGCAGGCCTCGCCAAATCCGCCTGACCGTGATCCGCGCGATCATCTTCGATTTCGACGGCGTCATCCTCGACTCCGTGGACATCAAAACGAAGGCTTTCGCGCGGCTGTTCGAGGATCACGAGCCCGGCGTCGTGCGGCAGGTCGTCGCGCATCATCTCGCCAACGGCGGGGTTTCGCGCTTTCGCAAGTTCCAGCACATCTACGAAAATATCCTGCACACGCCGATGCCGGAGGGTGAATCGGAACGGCTGGGCGAACGCTTCAGCGCGCTCGTGTTCGACGAAGTGGTGAAAGCCGCATGGATTCCGGGGGCACCGGAGTTTCTCGGGGAAAACCACACGCGCTATCGTTGCTTTGTCGCTTCCGGCACGCCGCAGGAGGAACTCGAACGCATCGTCAAACTGCGCGACTTGGAAAAGTATTTCGCCGGCATCTTCGGTTCTCCCGCGACGAAGGAGGAAATCACGCGCGGTATTTTTGCCAAAGAAGGCCTACGGAACAGCGAGGTGCTTTTCGTGGGAGACGCACTCACCGACTTCAATGCGGCCAAAGCGTGCGACGTCCGGTTTGTCGGGATCGCATCGGGCGGCTCCGATCCGTTCCCGGCGGGGACGCTCGTGCTGCCGGATCTGCGCGGCCTGGCTGGGCTGCTTTCCTGAACGGCGCGGCTTCAGCCTTTCACGAAGCGCGCGTTCAGGACGCCGTTGGTCGGCACCGTCAGGGGATTTGGCACCCGTCGAAAGCCTGCGGCCTCGCACAGCGCCTGCACCGGTTCCTCACTCTTTCCCTGCTCGATCTCGATCATCACCTCGCGCAATTCCGGAGTTCGCAACGTCTCGCGCAAGCCTTCCACCGCAGCGACCTCGATGCCGTCGATGTCGAGCTTCAGCAGCGTCGGCGACGCCAGGCCGAGCTGCGCGCGGAGATCGTCGCCGCGCGCGGCGATCACACCCTGCTGCAGCTTGCCGCCGGCTTTTCCGACTTGGTGATCGGACGAGCCGGCGCGCGGATCGCTCACGGCGAGCGCGGTCGGGGTGGTCTTGTCCGTAAGCCCGGCGCAGACCGGGAAGACCTGCGAGGTGACCTCGTTGAGCACGATGTTTTCCCACAGGTGCGCAAAGTTCGGGATGAACGGCTCGAACGAAACCACGCTGGCACCGGGACAGAGCTTTGCCGCCAGGATCGAGTAGGCGCCGACATTCGCGCCGATGTCCCAGAGCACGTCGCCGGGCTTGAGCACCGTCTTCAGCCACTCGACCATGTCCGGCTCGCCGGTGTAGCTACCGTGTGCGCGGTTGTGATACTCGAACCACGTATGCACCGAAAAGGAGACGGTGACGCCCGTGCCGGGAACTGGCGCGTGCATGACAAGCGGTTCGTGCGAGAAGCGCCGGTTGAGCCGCCGCGTTCTGAGATAGCCTGTGAGTGATTTCATAGTGGGAAAAGTACACGGAACAGCGGATCGCGCGCCATCTCTACTTCGGCGGCGGCGCGGTCTTCTTCCGTATCGACGCTGAGCCCCGTGGCCACACACGGCACCATCTTCACTTTGTAGCCATGCTCGATCGCGCGCATCATATCGACCGATTCGCGGATTTCCAGCGGGGTGGGTTCGAGCCGCGAGAAGGTGTGGAGGAAATCCATGGTGAACGGGATCACGCAGACCTGTTTCCATGCGTGGTCGAATGCCCCGCCTTTCTTCAGGCTCGGGATCGGCTCGCGCGACATGTAGAGCGCGAATTTCTGG
>JANLQB010000070.1:0-4598 GCA_031367565.1 Verrucomicrobiota bacterium | reverse complement strand
GCGAAGCGGCGACATTCCGCTTGCGCGTTGGCTATGATTTGAGACCTTCGCCGCCCACATGGACGGCCAGCTTCCCACACCGCCAAGGCCCCTCGTCGTTGCGCAAGCAGGCATCGGTTACTGGGGCCCGAATATCCTCCGCAATCTCGCTGCGAACTCGCGCTGCCGGGTCAAAACCGCCGTCGATTTCTCGGAGGAGCGTCGCAATTTTGTTTCGCGACTCTATCCGAATGTCCGTGCAACGGGCGATCTGGAGGCGATTTTTTCCGACGAAGAAATCGACGCGGTGGTGATCGCCACGCCGGCCTCGACGCACTTCGACATGGCGATGCGCTGCCTCCAAGCCGGTAAGCATGTGCTCGTGGAAAAACCCTTCGCGACCAAGGTCGAGGAGGTGGAACGCATTGCGGCAAAAGCGCGGGAAGTGGGACGCGTGGCGATGGCGGCGCACACGTTTATTTTCAACGACGCGGTGCGCTATCTGAAGAAGCTCATCGACAGCGGCGAACTCGGTGAGGTGCGCTACATCTACAGTCAGCGCCTGAATCTCGGGCGCATCCGGCCGGACGTGGATGCGCTGTGGAACTTCGCGCCGCACGACGTCAGTATCATTCAATATCTGCTCGGTGATCCTGAGCCCGTGTCCGTCACGCGGCAGGGGATGGACTATATGCAGACGGGGATCGAGGATGTGGTTTTCCTGCACGTCGTGTATCCGGGAAAAGTGATGGCGCATGTGCATGTGAGCTGGCTTGATCCGCACAAAGTCCGGCAGATGACGATCGTCGGGACGAAGAAGATGGCGGTGTATGACGACGTGGCGGAAAACAAAATCGCGATCTACGACAAGGGGATCGAGCCCAAAGCCATTCTCGGTCAGCGCATGGATTTCGATCAGCCACCGGGGCCGCAGCAGTTCACGCATCGCAGCGGAGACATCCTCATCCCCAGGGTCGATTTCCGCGAACCCATCAAGGTCGAGATCGACCACTTTTTCGACTGCATTCAAAAGGGCGAGACCTGCCTTACCGGCACCGATCACGCCCGCGAAGTCGTTCGCATTTTGAGCGCCGCGAAATCATGAGCGATCAGCCGCGGATTCTTCAGAGCGGCATTGTGGATGTTCGATTCGGCGCGAACGTCACCGTGATCCAGCCGGTAAATCTTTACGGCTGCGCGATTGGGGAAGGGTGTTTCATCGGGCCATTTGTGGAGATTCAGCGCGGGGTGAAGATCGGCAGCTTCTGCAAAATCCAATCACACGCTTTCATCTGCGAACTCGTCGAGATGGGGGATCACTGCTTCGTTTCGCATGGTGCGATGTTCATCAACGACCTCTTTGCCACGGGTGGTCCGGCGGGCGGGAAAAAGGAATTGTGGAAATCGACCCGCATCGGTAACCACGTTTCCATCGGCACGAACGCCACCGTGCTTCCCGTGAATATTTGCGACGACGTGGTCATCGGAGCAGGAGCGGTGGTGACGAAGGATATTTCGGAATCAGGCATTTATGCGGGGAACCCGGCGCGAAAAGTACGCGACCTTTCGTAATTCGGTCTGTCTCCTGCTAACCGTTTAGCTCTGTCCATGCATATCCCATTTGTTGACCTAAAGGCGCAGTATCAAGCGCACAAACTCGAGATCGATGCGGCGATCGCGTCGGTGATCGACGGCACCGCTTTCATCCGCGGGAAATTCGTCGCCGATTTTGAAAAAGCCTACGCGGAGAAATATGGCGCGAAGCATTGCGTGAGCTGCGGCAATGGCACGGACGCGATTTTCATCACCCTGAAAATGCTGGGCGTCGGGCCGGGCGACGAAGTCATCACGACGAGCAATAGTTGGATCGCCTCGTCGGAAACCATCACGCTGACCGGAGCGCGGGTCGTCTTCGTGGATGTCGAGGATGACTGCTACGATCTGGATGCGACGAAGATCGAAGCGGCGATCACGCAGCGCACCAAGGCGATCCTTCCCGTGCATCTGCTCGGCCAGCCGGCGCAGATGGATGTCATCATGGAAATCGCGCAACGCCGCGGATTGCCCGTGGTCGAGGACTGCGCGCAGGCGCATTTCGCTACTTTCGGCGGGCGGCGCGTGGGCACCTTCGGCATCGCCGGAACGTTCAGCTTTTACCCTGGGAAAAATCTCGGTGCCTACGGCGACGCGGGCGCGGTTATCACCGACGACGATGCGCTCGCGGAGAAAGTGCGAATGTTTGCGAACCACGGAGCTGATCGCGTGAACAAACACGAGCACCTGATGGAAGGGGTGTGCAGCCGGCTCGACGGTCTTCAAGCTTCGATCCTTTCCGCCAAGCTTCCACACATCGACGCCTGGACGCGGGCGCGGCAGGAGCGCGCCGCGCAATACGACACTCTGCTCGATGGAGTTGCCGAGGTCAGCACGCCAAAAATCCGCGACGGCGCGACGCACGTCTTTCACAACTACGTCCTGCGCGCCCAGCGCCGCGATGCGCTCCAGACATTCCTGAAAGAACACGGCATTGAGACGACGCGGCATTACCCGGTGCCGCTACCTTTCCTGAAAGCCTATGCCTATCTCGGCCACACGCGTGCGGATTTTCCCGTAGTCACGAAGCATAGTGGCGAGATCATTTCCCTGCCGGTTTATCCCGAACTCACCGCTGACCAGCAGCGCTACGTTGCGGATAAGATTAAAGAATTCTATGCCCGAAAATAAAGTTCTCATCACCACTTCGTCCTTCGGTGCAAAGGACCAGGCATCGCTTCACGCCCTCCATGAAGCCGGCTGCGAGGCGGTGCTGAATCCGTTTGGCCGGACTCTTACCGAGGCCGAGATTGCCGCCCTGCTCGCCGAGTATCGTCCCATCGGACTCATCGCCGGCCTCGAACCGCTGACGGAAGGCGTGATGCAAGGCGCGGTGGCGCATCTGAAGGTCATCTCCCGCTGCGGCACCGGGCTCGACAACGTGGATCTCTCCGCCGCGAAGGATCTCGGCATAACGGTGCTCAACACGCCCGCCGCACCCGCCGAAGCGGTCGCGGAGCTGTCACTCGGCCTTATCCTCGCGCTTATCCGCAATGTCGTGGTGCATGATCAGTTGGTGCGCTCCGGAACATGGAAAAAGCGGATGGGACTTCTGCTCTCCGAAATCACTGTGGGTATCGTCGGCTTGGGCCGCGTAGGTCGCCGAGTTGCCGCCATTCTCCGCCCTCTCGGAACGAAAGTAATCGCCACGGATGTCATGCCCGACCACGACTGGATCGCCGCGCACGGCGTCAGCCTCATGACCTTGCCGCAACTCCTCGCCACCGCCGATGTGGTAAGCCTGCATTTACCTTACGCCAGCGGTGATCTTCACCGACTCATGAACGCCGAACGCATCGCCTCGATGAAGCCCGGCAGCTTTCTCATTAACACCTCGCGCGGCGCGCTCATCGACGAACCGGCGGTAGCTCATGCGCTTCAGTCCGGCCACCTCGCCGGAGCCGCCGTCGATACCTTCGAGCAGGAGCCCTACACCGGCCTGCTGCTGCAGGCACCCAACGTGATCCTTTCCCCGCACGCCGGCTCCTACGCCCGCGCCACGCGCAACCGCATGGAACTCGAAGCCGCACAAAATCTCGTGGCAGGCCTCGCCAAATCCGCCTGACCGTGATCCGCGCGATCATCTTCGATTTCGACGGCGTCATCCTCGATTCCGTGGACATCAAGACCAAGGCCTTCGCGCGGTTGTTCGAGGATCACGGGCCGGGGGTCGTGCGGCAGGTCGTCGCCCATCATCTCGCCAACGGCGGGGTTTCGCGCTTTCGCAAATTCGCGCACATCTACGAGCACATCCTCCAGTGCCCGATGCCTGATGGTGAATCGGAGCGACTGGGCGAAAAGTTTAGCGAACTCGTCTTCGACGAGATCGTGAAAGCCGCGTTTATCCCCGGAGCATCCGAGTTCCTGCGCGACTACCACACGCGCTTTCAATGCTTCGTCGCTTCCGGCACGCCGGAAGATGAACTCCGCAGCATCGTAGAACTCCGCAGCTTGAGCGCTTATTTCACCGGAGTCTTCGGCACGCCCTCGACGAAAGAGGAAATCGCCCTGCGAATTGTCGCGGCGCACAGTTTCATGCGCGACGAGGTGGTTTTCATCGGCGACGCTATGACCGACTACAAAGCCGCGCTCGCGACCGGGCTCGATTTCATCGGTATTGCATCCGGCGGCGAAAACGCGTTTCCCGTTGGGACGCGCGTTCTGCCGGACCTCACTCGTCTCGCCACTACTCTTTCTTAACGGGCCTTTTTCAGTGGCCAAATAGCCGCTGGAAAAGTGGATCGCGCGCCATCTCGATTTCGGCCGCGGCGCGGTCTCCTTCCGTATCGACGCTGAGCCCCGTGGCCACACACGGCACCATCTTCACTTTGTAGCCATGCTCGATCGCGCGCATCATATCGACTGATTCGCGGATTTCCAGCGGCGTGGGTTCGAGCCGCGAGAAGGTGTGGAGGAAATCCATGGTGAACGGGATCACGCAGACCTGTTTCCATGCGTGGTCGAATGCCCCGCCTTTCTTCAGGCTCGGGATCGGCTCGCGCGACATGTAGAGCGCGAATTTCTGG
>JANLQB010000987.1:0-3932 GCA_031367565.1 Verrucomicrobiota bacterium | reverse complement strand
CAGCGTCATCGGCGTGCCGATTCCCGATCTCAGCATCCGCGTGCTCGATCCCCAAATGCAACCGGTGCCCATCGGTGTCGCGGGCGAAGTGTATGTCGGCGGCGCAGGCGTGGCGCAGGGCTATTTGCACCGGCCCGAGCTGACGGCGGAACGTTTCATCACCGATCCGTTCAAGGCTGGCGCAAGACTTTACAAGACCGGCGATCTCGCGCGCTGGCTGCCGGGGCGCGATCTGGAATATCTCGGTCGCATCGATCAGCAGGTGAAAATCCGCGGCTTCCGCGTGGAGCTGGGTGAAATCCAGAGCGTCCTCGCCTCGCACTCCGGCGTGCGCGAAGCCGCTGTCGCCGCGACCTCCGACGGCACCGGTGGAAAACGTCTCGTCGGCTACTTCGTGCCCACCACCGAGCCGCCGGATGCTGACACGCTGCGCGCGCACATGAAGACGCAGCTGCCGGATTACATGATCCCGGCGATCTTCGTGCCGCTCGCAAAACTACCGCTCACGAGCAACGGCAAACTCGATCGCGAGGCGCTGCCCGAACCTTCCACACGCTTCACGCCGGAGGAAAAATACACGCCGCCCAAGAACGCGGTCCAAACGCATCTGGTCGCGATTTGGGAGGAAGTCCTGAACCGCAAGTCGATCGGCATTCGCGACAATTTCTTCGACCTCGGCGGGCACTCGCTGCTCGTCGCGCGCGTCATTTCCCTCATCATCGAGCGACTCGGCGAGCGGCTGGATTTTGGAGAGTTCTTCAGCGGGCCGACGATCGAAAATCATGCCCTGTGTCTCGCCGCAGCCGCGACCTCGAAGCGTCAGGCTCCCGGCACGACCATCCACCCGGACGGCACGCAAACGCCGCTTTTCTTTTTCCACGGCGACGTGCTCGGCGGCGGATTTTTCTCAAAGACGCTCGCCGCCGCGATCGGCAACGACCGCCCTTTTCACGCCGTGCATCCGCACGGTTTGCAAGGCGACGAGATTCCCGAAACCGTCGAAGCAATGGCCGCCGAGCGGCTGAAATGGATTCGCGGACGGCAACCACACGGGCCTTACATTCTCGGTGGCTACTGCAATGGCGCGCTCGTCGCCTACCAAGCCGCACGCCTGTTACGCGAGGCTGGTGAGGAAGTCGCTCCCGTGCTCATGCTGAATGCCGACGGCTCGAATCTGCGCTTCCGCCCGCTCATGCGAATCTGCGCGATCAGCAGCGCGCTGCGCGGCGAGGACGAGCAGGAAAAGCGCAGGCGTTTTCTAAAAATCCGCGATCAGATGTGCAACCGGCAAACGCTCGCGCGTTACTACGCCAGTGCCGCCGCCGATTTGCTAAAGCGCCCACCGAAGGTCCAATTCCTGCGTCTCTGGCGAAAAGCGCGCCGCGTGTTGCGGCGATTCGTGCCGAAGTCGATGCGGACCTCGCCGGAAACCACCGCCGCCCCAAAGCCGCGGCACAAAGAGGCGATCATGAACGTGTATGACGATGTCTGCCGCGCCCACCTGCCGGGCTACTACGCTTCGCCGATCGTCCTTTTTTGGCCGCGCGGGCAACCCGTGCTCGGTTCGTGCGGGCCGGCGACGGGCTGGGAGAAAATTTGTCCGCAGATCGAAATCGTGGACGTTCCCGGCGATCACCTGAGCTGCGTCGCAGAAAGCGCACACGTCACCGAAATCGGCGAGGCGATGAAAAAAATCATCGCGCGGGTCGAGAACTTGCGAGTGCAGTCCATTCCACAAAATTCCTGACCGACTTTTTCCCATGATCGTAGCACTAGAAAACTGGCAGACCTCCCGCGAACCCGCACCGCTGCGGGCTGGCGAGGTGCATCTATGGCGCGCGGCTCTCCTGCCCGCACCGGAAATCCGCGAAGCCCTCACCAAGTCCGAATGGATGCAGGCAAACCGCTTTCAGCACGAGCGGGAACGCGAACGCTTCATCGCGACGCGCGGGCTGCTGCGGCTCATCCTTTCAAAATACGTGGATGGCGATCCGGGCGATTTGGAGTTTTGCACTGGGGAGTTTGGGAAACCGGAACTCAGTTCGCCGCCCACCGCTCTCCGCTTCAATCTCAGCCACTCCGACGACCTGCTCCTGCTCGCCGTCACGCATGGGCGCGAGGTCGGCGTCGATCTGGAATTCATGCGGCCCGAAGTGCCGTTCGAGACGCTCGCGGATCACTATTTCGACCCGGATGATGCGTGGGATTTGCGGCTGCTCCAGCCTTCGGAGCGTCCGTGGAAATTCTACGACATCTGGACCTGCACCGAGGCGCAGCTCAAGGCCAGCGGCACCGGCATCGCACACGGAATGGGCGTGATCGATCCCGATCGCTGGTCCATGCACAAACTCACGCCTGCGGTCGGCTACGCCGCTGCACTCGCGGTCGAGGGCGGCGAGTTTCAACTCGAATGCTGGTCATGGAAGCAGTGAGCGATGGCCCAAAATACGAAGTAGTCATCGAGCCCACGCAGGGCTGGCTGCGCCTCGACTGGAAGGCGCTGTGGGAATACCGCGACCTCTTCACGATGCTCGTCCAGCGCGACTGCACGACGCGCTACAAACAGACCTTGCTCGGCCCGCTGTGGTTCGTCCTCCAGCCCGTGCTCACCACGCTCGTTTTCGTCATCGTCTTCGGGCGCTTCGCCGGCATCCCGACGGATGGCATCCCCGGCCCGCTCTTCTATCTGTGCGGTTTGCTCGGCTGGAATTACTTCACGCAAAACCTGACGAACGCGGGCGCGACGTTCGTGAACAACGCGCACCTTTTCGGCAAAGTGTACTTCCCGCGCCTCATCGTCCCCGCGTCCGTCGTCGCCGCGAATGTCGTCGCCTTCGCGCTGCAACTCATCCCGTTCATCGCGTTCTTTGCGTACTTCTATTTCACCGGAAAACTTGGCGAAGCCTCGCTCACTTGGCGCGCTCTACTCTTCCCACTGCCCCTGCTCCACACCGCACTGCTCAGCCTCGGCGTCGGCCTCTGGATGAGCGCCGCGACCGCAAAATACCGCGACCTGATTCACCTCACGCAGTACCTCATCCAAATCTGGATGTTCGCGACACCGATCATCTACCCGATCTCAAAAGTCCCCGCGCGCTGGGAATGGCTCGTGTGGGCAAATCCGATGTCCGCGCCGACCGAGGCGTTTCGCATCTGCCTGCTCGGACACGGCAGCCTGCCGCCGATGGCGCTCGGCATTTCCGTCGTCGTGACGCTGCTGCTGCTAGCGACGGGCATCGTCGCTTTTGGGAAAGTGGAACGCACGGTGATTGACTCCGTATGACGCCGATCATCGAAGTCGAGAACCTCTCAAAGCTCTATCAGCTCGGCGTCATCGGCCCATCAAGCCTGCGCGAGACTGTGGGTGGCTGGCTCGGAAAACATCCGATCGCGAAACCGAAACCACCGACTGGATCGGAGCACCGCGCGGGCCCGACACCGGACACGTTCTGGGCGTTGAAGGATGTGTCGTTCAAAGTGAACCCCGGCGAAGCCGTCGGCGTGATCGGACGCAATGGCGCGGGTAAATCGACGCTGCTGAAAATCCTTTCGCGCATCACTGAACCCACCAAAGGCCGCGCCGTGTTGCGCGGGCGCGTCGTGTCACTGCTGGAAGTCGGCACCGGCTTTCACCCCGAACTCACCGGACGCGAAAACATTTTCCTGAACGGCGTGATCCTCGGCATGAAGCGCAGCGAGATCGCGCGGAAGTTCGACGAGATCGTGGACTTCTCCGAGATCGGCAGCTTCATCGACACGCCGGTGAAACGTTACTCCAGCGGCATGTATGTCCGCCTCGCTTTTGCCGTCGCCGCGCATCTCGAACCGGAGATCCTCATCGTCGATGAAGTGCTCGCGGTCGGCGACGCGATGTTTCAGCAGAAGTGCCTCGGCAAAATGGGCGAGGTCACTTCCAAGCAAGGCCACACCGT
>JANLQB010000945.1:0-3811 GCA_031367565.1 Verrucomicrobiota bacterium | reverse complement strand
TGGAGTCCGATCGCGTGCTGGAGGCGGCTTGGGCGGACCCGCTGCTTTCCGGGCGCGTGAGGGCAGGGGAGCTGGAGTATCGGGCGGGGCTGAAAATCCTCTCGAAGTCGAACGTGGAAAATCTTTGCACCTGTCGGGATTCGCGACAGCGGGGGATGATCTGTGCGCACTCGCTCGCGGTCGGGCTGGCGATCCTGAAACCGCGTGCGGCGGCAAAACCTGCCGTTGCGCCGAAGCCACCGGTGGAGGAAAAAGGGCCGGCGCTCATTTTTTCTGATGAGGGAGAGCGGCTGGAGCTGGCGATGGTCTTCGGGCCGAATCTGGCGGCGGCTTGGGAGAAGAACTCGGTGACGGTAATCGTGGAGGCGATCGTGGCCGGGAAGCGCGCGCTGCTTTCGGCAGTCGATCCGAAGAAGCGGTATCGCGCGACGGAGCTGGACCAACGTCTGATCGGGCAAATCGTGGCCGTGAGCGGGGGATCCCTTCCTGGGATGCTGATGCTGCCGCGGGTGATGTTCGGGGCTTTACTAGGGGCATTGGCCGGGCACCCTCGGGTGACGGTGGGGCGAGGGGAGCCTTTGGTGATCGCGAGTACGCCGGTGAATAAGCCCGCTCAACTTGTGAATAACGCGTATCTCCTGCAAGAGGAACACGAATGCTGGATGGTGGATGGAAATCGTTTAACGCTACTTCTTACGAAACCAGCGGAAAAAGTGGAAAGGGGATTCGAGCGAGTCACTCTGGCGCAGCCCGGCGAGGCTCCGGCGTTCTTCTTAAAGATCGAAGGCTCGCTAAATCATCTCGCGGCGGAGCTGGAATCCCGGCTCGGCGACCGGCGGACGACCCTGAGCAGCCCAGGCGTCCGGCCAAATCATCCGGCGGAACAAGCGGCGATCCAAAGACTTCTAGATGCCGGCTTCAGCGAGCCCAATCGGGAGGGGCATTTCGTGCTGAAAGGCGAGCCGCGGATTCTCGGGTTCTTTGCCACCGAGCTGCCAAGGCTCCAGAAGCTTTGGAAAGTGACCATCGGAGAACGTTTTACCCATGTGACGCGCGATGTGGAGCGGGTCGCGCCTCGTTTCGAGGTAAAGAGCAGCGGCGAGACGTGGTTCGACCTGAGTGTGAACTTGGAAACGCCTTCCGGGGAGCGGTTTTCAGCGTCGGACATTCAGCGAATGCTGCAATCGGGGCAGCGATCCGTGCGGACGAAGAATCAGAAGCTGGCGCTGTTCGATACCGCGCTGCTGGAAGATTTCCGGGAGGTCTTGCGGGACTGCGACCCCGCTCAACGCGAGCCCGGGCTGTATCGGATCGACGCAAAACACGCGGGCTATTTGGCGGAATTTGCAGGCGAGCAGGGGTCCATCGTCGGGGCTCCGCCGGCGTGGAAAGCGTGGTCCATGGGCGAGGGCGGGATCGGGGCGGCGGATGTGGAGCTAGGCGATCTGGAGCATGTCCTGCGGCCCTACCAGAAGACGGGAGTGAATTGGCTTAACCGGCTGTCGTGCAACGGTTGGTCTGGACTTCTTGCGGACGAAATGGGTTTAGGAAAGACCGTGCAAATGCTCGCCTTTATACGGAGTATCCGTGGAAAACATCTCGTCGTATGCCCGTCCTCGCTCGTCTTTAACTGGCAGCGCGAGGCGGCCCGCTTTGCCCCGGAAATGAAGGTGATCCCGGTGGTCGGCCCAGACCGTGCCGCCGCACTCCGCGTCTCGGCGGACCTGTATATTACGAGTTACCCGCTGCTGCGTCGGGACGCAGATCTTTACCGGGGTATGGAGTTTGAAACGGTGGTTTTGGACGAGGCTCAGCACATTAAAAACCCAGACAGCCAAAACTCCCAGGCCGCACTTTCCCTGAAATCTCACTTCCGATTCGCGATGACGGGGACGCCGATCGAGAATTCCATCCGCGACATTTGGGCGCTCATGCACTTCTTAATGCCGGGCTACCTCGGGAAGCGGGACGACTTTAAGGAGAGGTATCAACGCGAGATCGAGAGCGAGCCCGGCGGGCCGACGCACCGGCGTTTGATCAAGCGATTGAGGCCGTTTATCCTGCGGCGGACGAAGCGTGAAGTGCTAACGGAGTTGCCGGATAAGATCGAGCAAGTCGCTTACTGTGAATTATCTGCGGGGCAACGAGAACTTTATTCACAGCTCTCAAGCTCGACCCGTCGGCAGCTCTCGGAGCTGGCCGGGAGCAAGGATCAAAACAAGGCGAGGATGACGATGCTGACGGCGCTTTTACGACTGCGTCAGGCGTGCTGCGACGAGCGATTGCTGAGGCCGGATGCCGAGCCGGAAGAGCGCTCGGGCAAGGTGGAGATGTTGCTGGAGCTGATCGAGGAGGCGCTGGATGGAGGTCATCGTGTGCTCGTTTTCAGCCAGTTCGCGACGATGCTGAGGCTACTTCGGGATGCGCTAAATGAGGCTGAAATTGCGTCGTGCCACCTGGACGGCCAGACGAAAAATCGCGCGCAGGAGGTGGACCGATTTCAGGCCGGCGAGGCGCAGGTTTTCCTGATCAGCCTCAAAGCTGGCGGCACCGGCCTGAACCTCACCGCGGCGGATACGGTGATCCATTTCGACCCCTGGTGGAACCCGGCGGTCGAAGCCCAGGCGACGGATCGCGCCCATCGAATCGGGCAGAAACAAGTCGTGACGAGCTATAAGCTGATCGCGCGTGAGACGGTCGAGGAGAAGATTCTGGCATTGCAGCAGCGGAAAAAGGCGATCATCGCGGCCAGTCTCGACAGCGAGGAACCGCTCATGGAGGCGCTAAGTTTCGAGGAGATTCGCGAACTGCTGGAGTAGCTGACGCGGTTTTGAAGGCGTTTTAACGGCCCGGCAACCACGCCGGAACCGAGGATACGGAGGTCACGAACGGCGCGGAGACAAAGGCGGCTCACGGTCGGGATGACCGGCGGGCGGCTGGATGCGCGATGGTTTTGGCAAGGAAGTTCACGAACGCTCAAGCGATCAAAAGCGCGAATCCCAAAAGGCATCGCGCACGGACAGATTCAGCGGCGCTGAAACGCCGAAGCAACAGCGCGACCGCACGCCAAGATCCGGGCCCTTAAGAATGAAGGCCTCACCATCCTGCACACCGACCGGGCGCGGTCTCCGTGAATAAGTCACGACCGGAACAATGAAGACGCGAGACCGCTCAAGGAATTCACAAGTTATTCACAGCCCCATAAAGCCCTCACCCCACGCCAGCAATGTTTAACATAATACAATATATGTCATATAAAATAGAAAAAGTCATGGCGACATGACTGAGGTTTACGATTGCAAGTTCGGGGAAAGTCTGTCTCAGAGCATGGAAAGGCCCGAAATAGAGCATTCCAGCGCGGAATCGTTACGTTCCAAGGGGTTACGTGTTGACCGGCCAAGCGATGTTCGTCGCGGATTTTGTCTTAACTTTTTCGGTTCCGAAAAGTGTGTCTTAAAATTGGGTCGCGGGCCGGACACCGGATTGTCTCTGTAAAGCGGTCGAATTGCAGATTCAGTTCAGACATATTTTTCGGAACGATTTTGGTGTCCGGTGTCCGGCATTTTTGGGCTCCGATCCGTCCGAAATCGTTCCACACGATTTGTTCCACGGTTGGGCCGGGCGGTTTGCAACCGTGCTGCATGGCTGCTGCACATCCCCTGCTCTGCCTTTTCACAGCAAAAAGCGCCGGGCACCTTTCGGCACCCGGCGCTTCTTTCGATTGGTGCGTGAGCGTTCTAAGTTGTCGCTTGGGCGCGATTCCCGCGTTCGATCCTTTCCATCACCGCCTCGCGGGCGAATTGCGAGTAGG
>JANLQB010000925.1:0-3574 GCA_031367565.1 Verrucomicrobiota bacterium | reverse complement strand
CTCCGCCGTCACCGCGCTCATCGCCTTCGTCGCCGTGAATCGCGCCGGCCGCCAGCCGTGGATCGCGCTCGCGGTTGCGCTGTTCTGTGTGCTCGTGCCGGGGATGATTTTTAAGAACTACATCCCGCTCCTCGTCGTCGCGAACAGTTGCCTGCTCATGTCCGTCGCGCTCGCCGCGCCGCGCACGTATCGCAGCTTTTTCCTGGTGACCGCAGGCGGTGTCCTGGTCGGCCTCACGTTCCTGATTCGCATCGATCTCGGCATCTTTTTCACCGCGCTTTGGCTCGGGCTGCACTTCCTGCGCATGTTCGATCGCGCCGTTCCGATTTTTAGAAAACCGCTCGTCTTCCTCGCTGGCAGCGCGCTCACGATCGGCCTCGCGTGGCTCGTGCATTTGCCGGTGCTCAAGGACGCGCAGGCGCGCGGTTTCGAGCCGCAATTCACCGCGCAATACCGCGGCTGGGCGCACCTGATCGAAAACGGTCTGCGCACGCAAATCGGCCTGCCCGCGCTGAAATATTCCGTTCGGCAGGCGCGTCCCGATCGGGCTGCGGACACGCCCGTTTTTTGGAAAACCGAAATCCTGCGTCGCAATGCGTGGAACGATTTTACGAGCGCGCCGGATCTGGAAACACGGGTGATGGTTCCGCTCACCTATCTGCCGATTTTGGTGATCGCGATCCTGCTCGGATGGACGCTCGTCCGCCTCGCGCGCGGTCTGCGTTCCTCCGAACCGGAAGCGTGGCGGAAGCCGCTCGCTGCGCTCGTCCTGCTCGGCGGATCGCTCACCGCGTTTCCGCAGTTCTTCTTCTTCCGACCCGACGCGCCGCATCTCTCCGAATTTTCTCCCGGCTACTGGGTCGGCGTCACCGGCGCGGCGCTGCTGCTAGGCGTGTTCACTGGCTCGTGGAAAACAACGACGCTTCCCGCCCGCATTTTCATCGGCCTGCTCATCGCGCACGCCGGGCTGTTTCTTTTCCGCATGATGCCCGATCGCTGGACGGGCACCATCGCCGCGCGCGACTTTCACGACACCCGGTTTACCGCCGCGAATGGCGTGGATGTTTACGTTTCCGTGAAAGAAAAGAACGCGCTGGCAGCACTCTGCAAAATCGTCACGGAAAGCTCGAAGCCCGGCGAATACTTGGTCGCGTATCCGTATCACCCGACGATCAACGTGATGACCGATCGCCCGACCTACGAGAAGGACGTGTACATCGACAACTCCACGCGCACGCGCCGCTGGGACGAGGAGGCGATTAAACGCTTCGAGAAATTCCAGCCCGCCGTGATCGTGCTCAGCGACTGGGCCATGAACGGCCACGACGGCTCGCGTTTTAGCGTGTGGGCCGCGCCGACGAAAAAGTGGATTCAGGCGAACTACGAGGCGCGCGGGATCTTCCGGACGGATGTGGATGAGTTTGAAGTTTTCACACGCCCCACCGCAAAATCTCCCCCATGAAATCCCCGCGCCTGCTGGCTGTCGCCCTCGGACTTTTCAGCGCAATCGGCTACGCCGCCGACGCTGCGCCCGTGGTGAAGCGCACGAAAGCCGCGGTCAGCACGCCACTTTTTATCCAGCAAGCCGCCGGCGGAAACACACTCGCCGAAGTCACGCTCACCGCGACCGCCGTTCCCACAAAACCAGACGCGCCGGGCGTCATCGCGTTCGTGCCGCCGCTCGGCGCTTCGGGAAAAGCGGTGCTCGATTCCGTCTCAAAATATCTCGTGGAGCGGCATCACGGCTGGCCGGCGGGCCAACGCATCGAGATCGTTTTCACGCCGCCGATCGCCCCAGATGACGCCGCCGCCGCCGGGATCGCTGTCGCGACGGTGCTTGATTCCATGTTCGGCGATTGGGAGGCGGATGCGAAATGCGCGGTGGTCGGGAATCTCCAGGCGGATGGAAAAATCGTGAGCGTTAGCGGCGCGCTGATGCGCCTGCTCGTGGCGATGCGCGCGGGTTCATCGCGCATTTTGCTGCCGGAGAAAAATGTGGCCGAAGCGGCGGCGGACGTGATGATCAATGAAGGCCCGGACGGTTTTGGACGCGTGCAAATGTTTGCGGTGAAGGACTTCGACGAAATCCCGATGATGGCGGGCGGGACGCTGGAAAAAGCCGTGGCGGAGTCGATGGCGGCGTTTGATGAAACGCAGAAAGAGCTGGCTGCCGCCGGGAAGGATGCGGCCAATTTGATCAAAACCAAGGACACGCAGGAATCGCTGCGCACCGTGCTGGAAAAATGGCCGAACCACATTTCGGCGCGGCTGCTGCTCGGCTACTCGATCGGTCGCTACAAAGCTTTCAGCCCGGCGGGGACGGCGCAGGTGGTCGATCGTTCTGCCGCGACGCTGCTTTCCGGCGTGGTCTCGGGGCGCGCGCACGAGGTGAAAAATCTCCCGCCCGATCGCCTCGAAGCCGAACTCGCCGCGCTGAAGAATTACGCCAGCCGCATCGACCCAAAAATGCGCCCGCTCATCGACCACCTCATCGCCTACGGCACCGCCGCGCTGAGCTGGCACAAAACGCCGCCGCGCACGCAAGCCGAAGCCAATGCGCTTGCCGGAAAACTCTCCGCTGAGGCCGGGCTGGCGCAGGACGAGCGGCAAAAACTCGCGCGCATGATCCTCAAATGAGCCGCCCATTTTTCCTCCTCATCATCGTTGCCGCCGCCGGACTTTTCCTCGGCGGCTGCGCGAGCGCTCCTCCGTACGTCTATCGTTACGTGCCGGGGAAAACGGCGGTGCTTCGCGATGGCTACGCGATGGCCCCGCCGGAAGCGCCCGAAGCGGTGCAGGCCGCGATTGCTGCGGGCAATCGCATCGCCGGGATGCCGTATCAATGGGGAGGCGGCCATCGGCGTTCGATCGACTCCGGTTACGACTGCTCCGGCTCCGCCTCGTACCTCCTGCAAGCCGCTGGCGGCCTCGACCGCGCGATGCCCTCCGTCGCCTTCCGCCGCTACGGCGAATCCGGTCCCGGCAAATGGATCAACATCTACGCGCGCCGCGATCACGTTTTTCTTTCGGTCGCCGGATTGCGCTTCGACACCGGCTGGGGAAATGGTCCGCGCGGCCCGCAGTGGAGCATGAAAAGCCGGCCGAGCACCGGAGCCGTGCTGCGACATCCGCGTGGGTTGTAGAGACGCGTAAAGGAGCGGCGCGCTTCGTCCTTCGGTCACGGCAGGCTGATGCGGGCGCGGTAGAAACGTTTCGTTGGATCGGGCACTGGGTCGGTCCAGAGATACGCCGCGTTTGCCGTGGGGACGGTGAAGCTCGCACCCGAGTTCGACCAGCCAACGAGATCGCCGCTTTTCTCGATCTGATAACGGCGGTTCGGGATCGTGCGTAGTTGCAGCTTCCACGTCGCACCATTGCGCGAAATCAACGGCGTCACGGCTGCGAGGCCTTCGATCGCGTCGTTCGGATTCAAGTCGGCGAGGAATTCCAGTTTGTTGGAAACGCCATCGCCATCGCGGTCGCCGTCGCCGCCTTCGATGCCGTCCGGGTTGTTCGGATCGAGCCCGTTTTGGATTTCCCAATAGTCCGGCAGGCCGTCGCCATCGCGGTCCAC
>JANLQB010000885.1:0-2368 GCA_031367565.1 Verrucomicrobiota bacterium | reverse complement strand
GCCGCCCGCCCGATGGTCGAACTTCGTGAAGTGACAAAGCGATTTGGCAGCTTCGTGGCGACTCAGAGTGTCAATTTAAACATCAACGCGGGTGAATTTTTGACGCTGCTCGGGCCTTCGGGATGTGGAAAAACCACGCTTTTACGGATGATCTCCGGCTTTGAAATGCCGACGGAAGGAAGCGTCTGGCTGGATGGAGTGGACGTTACCCATCTCCCCCCGTACCGGCGGAATGTGAATCAGGTTTTCCAGAGCTATGCGCTTTTCCCGCACCTGAACGTGGAAGAGAATATCGCGTTCGGGCTGAAGATGCAGAAGACGCCGAAGGACCAGATCGCGGATCGGGTGAAGCGCGGGGTCGATCTAGTTTCTCTCGGTGGTTTTGAAAAGCGGAAGCCGAGCGAACTTTCGGGAGGGCAGCGGCAGCGGGTGGCGCTGGCACGGGCGATTGTTTGTGAGCCGAAGGTGCTGCTGCTCGACGAGCCGCTTTCGGCTTTGGACGCGAAGCTGCGGCACAAGATGCAGATCGAGCTGAAGCGGCTCCAGCAGAAGCTCGGGATCACGTTTGTCTTCGTGACACACGATCAAGAGGAGGCTCTGACGATGAGTGATCGTATCGCGGTGGTGAACAAGGGGCGCATCGAGCAACTCGGCGGCGTAAACGACATTTACCACCGCCCGCGCACCACGTTCGTCGCCAATTTCATCGGCGAAGCCAACATCCTCCCAGCCACGGTGCAATCGCGGCAGGGCGAACTCGTAATGGTTTTGCTCGATGGAAAACTCCCGCTTGTCGTGGATGACGACGGGATCGCGCCGGATGTGGAGTCGCTGCTCATCTCGATCCGCCCGGAGAAAATCCACCTGCAAAAAACGCCGATCATCGGGGATAAACGCGACAACGTTTTCGAGGCAACGATCAGCGAGGAGATTTTCAAAGGTGCGACGGACGATCTCACGATTGCGACGGACAACGGACTGGAACTCACCGTCTGCGCCGCAAACGAAAGCGCGCACGAGGAAAACTTTGGAATTGGCGACAAGGTGTATTGCCGGCTGCATCCGAACGACATCGTGGTCGTGCAGAAAGAGTAGGGTGGATTTCCGATTTAAGATTTCAGATTGAATGTCTGATTCGCGCACGCTCTCCCTTCCAATCTGAGATTTGAAATCTGAAATCTGAAATCTGAAATCTATGAACGAACAAACCATCTGGACGGGAACGTCCTCCCAAGTGAAAAACTTCTGGCTCTTTGTAGCCTGCCTCCTCGTCATCCCGATCCCGTGGGCGATCTGGGCGTGGCTGAAGACGAAAAACCGCACCTACACGCTGACCAGCGAGCGGCTGATGATTCGCAGCGGCGTTTTCAATATCGCCACCGAGACGCTCGAACTCTACCGCGTGCGAGATTTGCAAATGATGGAACCATTCTGGCTACGACTGTGGGGATTGAAAAATCTGCACCTCATCACCACCGACTCCACCACGCCTGAATTGATCCTCGACTACATCCCGTCCGCGCTCGATCTCGGCACGCAATTTCGCCAGCATATCGAACTCAGTCGTCAGAAAAAAGGAGTGCGCGAGTTCGGCATCGACATGGCGGCGGGCGGCGATCACGTGGGAGACCAACAGATTTCTTAAAATGAACCGCTTTTATTTCGATAAAGACGAGCCTGCCGGAAGCGGCGTGCCGACCCGCGATCAAGTCGCCATCAACGACACTTGGAATCTCACGCACCTGTATCCGATCGACGCCGCATGGACGGCTGACTTCACCGATTTGCAAGGGCGCTACGATGGCGTCGTCCAGTTTCGCGGGCGCGTGGGCGAGTCCGCGCAGACGCTGCGCGAAGTCATGGAGTTCGACAAGTCGCTCAGTCTTCAGATCGAGCGGCTGGATCATTACGCCTCGCTGAAAAGCGCGGAGGACAGCTCCGATGCCGTAAATCTCGCTCGCGAAGCGCAGATGCAAAATCTACTCACGCTCATCGGCGAATCGTCCTCCTTCGTCACGCCCGAGCTACAGGCCATCGACGACGCCACTTTCGCCAGTTACCTCGCCGATCCCCGGCTCGCTGATTGGGTCCTCTCGTTGAAAAAAGCGCGTCGGCTCAAACCGCACACGCTCACGGCTGGCGAGGAGCGCCTCCTCGCGCTCGGCAGCAGCGCGCTGCGCGGCCACGATGAAACTTTCTCCCAGCTCACGAACGTCGATATGCAGTACCAGGCCGTGCCCCGGGTGGTGATCGAGGAGTTTTTGCAAGGCGAAGAAGCCAGCTTCATCGTGCTGGTGGACGGCAAAAACGTGCTGGCGCTGGCCAGCAGCCAGGACCACAAACGGCTGGGCGACGGCGATACCGGCCC
>JANLQB010000876.1:0-2336 GCA_031367565.1 Verrucomicrobiota bacterium | reverse complement strand
GCGAACAAAAGAAGAAGCCGGAGACTATTCAGCAAATGCTCAGCACTTTATTGACGATGTCGATCGGGCGCGGGAGCTGGCGGGGCTCGACTTTCGGCGAATAAATCGCCGGCGCGTCGAGCGAGGTGACGCGGAGGACCGGCGCGTCGAGATCGTCGAAGCATTTCTCCATCAGCATCGAGGAGATTTGCGCGCCAATGCCGCAGAAGGGTTTATTTTCCTCGATGCAGACGGCGCGATGCGTTTTGCGGACGCTGGCGAGGATGGCGTCTTCATCGAGCGGGCGCAGGCTGCGAAGGTCGAGGACTTCGGCATTCACGTCGTGCTCGGCGGCGAGAAGCTCGGCGGCTTTCAGTGCGGTGAGGACGGCGCGGCCGTGTGCGATGAGGGTGATGTCGGTGCCCTCGCGTTTGATGTCCGCTTTACCGAGTGGGATGAGATATTCCTCTTCGGGAACCTCGCCTTTTTCGCCGTAAAGCAGCGTGCTTTCCATGAAGAGCACGGGGTCGTTGTCGCGGATCGCGGTTTTCATCAGGCCCTTGGCGTCGTAGGCGGTCGCGGCGTTCACGACTTTCAGACCGGGGATCGCGGCGAACCAGTTTTCGGGGCAATGGCTATGCGTCGCGCCGACGTTTGTGCCGCCATTTGCGGGACCGCGGATGACGATGGGGCAATTGATGAGGCCACCGCTCATGTACCGGACTTGGGCGGCGTTGTTGACGATTTGATCGTAGGCAACGGTGGCGAAGCTCCAGAACATCAGCTCCATCACGGGGCGCAGGCCGAGCATGGAAGCTCCGATGCCCATGCCGATGAAGGCGGCTTCCGAAATCGGCGTATCGACGACGCGTTTGTCGCCATACTTTTTCCAGAGGCCTTTGGTGACTTTATACGCACCGTCGTATTGAGCGACTTCTTCGCCGATGAGGACGACGTTCGGATCGCGTTCGATTTCTTCGGCAAAGGCTTGGTTCAGCGCGTCGCGGTATTCAATGAGTGCCATAAACTAGTCGTGGAAAAAGTGCTTCCCGGTGCGGCCAGCTTCGGTCTGGCGATCGACCTCAAAATACACGTCCTCGAAAATGTTCGCGTCGGTCGGGATCGGGCTTTCCTCGGCAAATTGGACGGATGCTTCCGCCTCGGCCTTCGCGGCTTCGCTGATTTCGTCGAACTGCGCTTCGGTGATTACGCCTTCTTCGATGAGCCGCTTTTTGAAAAGCTGGATCGGATCGTGTTCGCGTTTGTGTTTCTCGATTTCCTCCTCGGGACGATAGCCGCCTTTGTGCTTCGAGTCGGCGACGGAGTGGCCGTAATAGCGATAGGTGTTGAATTCGAGAATCGTCGGCTTCGACTGGCTGTGTGCGCGCTCAATCGCGTTCTGCGTGACGGCGCGGACCTCGTAGATATCTTCGCCATTCGCCTGAGCCCAATCGATACAAAAAGCCTCGCCACGTTGGGCGAGACACTTCTTTACGACTGACGACCTCTCAAGGCTGGTGCCCATCGAGTAGCCGTTGTTTTCAATAATGTAAATGACGGGCAAGTCGAACAACGCGGCCATGTTGAGCGATTCGTAGAAACAACCTTGATTGACCGCGCCATCGCCGAGGAAACACATCGCGGCACCTTTCAGCCCTTTGTATTTCAACCCGTAGGCGAGGCCGAGGCCGAGCGGCGTCTGGCCACCGACGATGCCGTGGCCTCCCCAATAATTTTTGTCCGGCGCGAAGAAATGCATCGAGCCACCTTTGCCCTTCGAGCAGCCGGTAACTTTTCCAAAAAGCTCCGCCATACACTCGTTCATGTTCATCCCGACGGCGAGCGCGTGGCCGTGGCAGCGATAGGCAGTGATGACGTGATCATGATCGCCCATCAGCGAGCACGTCCCGGTCGCCACACTTTCCTGCCCGATATAAAGGTGCATGAAGCCGCCCATTTTCCCCTTCGTGTATTCGTTCAGCGCCCGCTGCTCGAAGCGCCGGATGCGCAGCATTTCCCTCAGCAAGTGGATTTTATCCTCAGGCTTGAGCGCCTGATTGATGGGGGCCAGGGCGTGATCGGTAGATTTGACGGCTGTTTCCATAGTTTAGAGGTAAAAAAGACGTGCTAGCCTTAATCGCGCGGAGACGTTCGCGCAACAATCAAGACGGCACGACCGCAAATTCCGGTCAATCCGCGGATTCCGGCCTGGATATGGCTGCCGCTTCCTCAGCGCCGATGCCGAGCATCGCGCCGATTTTCGTGCGGAGCTGCCGCTGGAGATTCTCGATGCGCAGATTTCCATTCAGCACCTGGAAATCATACTCTTGGTGCATCCGCTGGAACTCTGTTTGCAG
>JANLQB010000864.1:0-3270 GCA_031367565.1 Verrucomicrobiota bacterium | reverse complement strand
CCGCCGAAATAAGTCGCGCCGAAATTCGCCTCGGGCCGCTCGTCCGTGTTGTAGAGGCCCCAATACTGGCCGTTGATGTAAAGGTGGTAAAACTTCGCGTGACTGCTGATCTGACCCATCGCGAGCTGGCTGTCGCGATTGTAAACGTCGCGCAAATGGATGCAATTCGCAGCATCTCCGCCGAACGACCACGAGTAATTTTGCGAGCAACGCAGATCGACTTTGTCGAACGCATCCGTCGCTCCGAATGCCGTGCCGCAGAGCGGATACTTCAGTTTTCCAGGTCCGTAGATGTCTTTGAAAAAGAGCCGGAAGGCGTGCTTCGGATTGTCTGCGCTCCGGCTGAATCCGCCGCGGATGCGCAGCCCGCAATTTGCCTGCACGCCGACGGAGCCGTCTGGATTGATCACCTCGACCGAGGCCGCCCGCTCAAACGAATCGGTGTCACCCCCCGGATTCGCGTAGATGCCCGTCGCTGGGTCAAAAAGATTGGGCAAATCGGTGACGATCGAGACCGATGGGATCGCTTTCAAATCGTTCACGATCGTCGTGGCGTACGGCGCAGTGTTCACCACATTCGGGTCCATTCCGTAGTCCACAATTTGCCCCGTGCTGAGGCGGTATTGATACAGACTGCCGGTTGTCTCCAGCGTGCCCGCGGGCCACGCCGTCGTCGTCTGCGTCGCGCCCGTGGGATTCGTGATCACCGGTGCCGGCCCGGTGGAAACACCGTTCGCGGGACTTAGCGACTGCGTCACCACGTCGCTCAGGAAAATGTAAGTCTGCGTCACCACATCGCTCGGATCGCTGCCCGTTTTGAAAGCCGCATAACGCAGCGTCGTCGTCTTGTTGATCGTGATCGGCGCGGCGTAAGTCGCACTCGGCCCGTTGCTCAACGTCGGCGTCGAACCATCGAACGTGTAGCGAATCGTCGCTCCCGCTGTCGCGCACGCCAGCGACACGCTTTGCGCGCTCGTGTAAAATCCGCGCCCCACATTGATCGTCACGGGCGACACCTTGTTATACACCGCTGTCGCGTTAAAAGTCCCCGGTGTTCCCGAAGTGTAATAGCCCGTCGCGCCGGTTGTGATCGTGTTCATCACGACGGTCGGCTGGAGCAAAAAATCCGCGCCATTTGTCGCATCGTTCAGCCCTTGGATCGCGATCACATTCGCCCCCGTCACGAGCTGCGCTAGGAACGGCGTGAGATCGATCGTTTCAAACTGCCGCGCGACGTACGGCAAACGATCCGCAGTTGCTGCGAAAGTATTTGTCGGCACTCCCGCGGGCGCATTGCGGCGCGCCACTTCCGTCCCGTTCAGCCACACGATGAAGCCATCGTCGTAGCGCACCGGCATCGACAACGAAGTCACGGTCGCAGGATTTGAGACCGTAAACGGGCACCGGACAAAAATCGACGGCGACACGCCTTTCATCGGCGTCTGCACATTTGTACCGACGTAGCTCAGATAGCCACTCCCGCTCGCGCCCACCGGCAAGGAGCGCACGGCGAGTCCGCCGTTCGTCGTATCGCCGACCAGCCGGAAGCTCGAACTCCACGCTGCGACCGTCCCCGCGACCGAAAAAAGTTCGCCGCCCGATCCGCCGCCACCCTCGAAAATCATCACGCGGAATTCGTAGTCACCCGCCGCCAGATTCACCGTCCCCAGCGTATCGGCCGCCCCGCGCCCGCCGTCGAACGAACAGATCGTCGTGTAAATGCTCCCGCCCACCGGTCGGTATTGCAGCTCAAAGCCATCGTCACTGTTCACGCCGAAAGTCCGGTTCCCCGAAGTCGGGATCGTCACGACCCCCGTCGCTTCCACGATGTAATTGTTGTTGTCCGTTCCACCCAGCCACGGCGGATTCGAGTTCGTCGGGTAATGGCCCTCCGCCGACGTATCCATGTAATTCACCACCGGCATCGTCTGCTGGTAAAATGCCGTCTGCTGCGAAGGCGTCGCGATCACCCCATTCGCCGTCGCCAGATTTCCCAGCCCCACATTCGCAAACCACGTCTTAAAAGCCCACCCCGCCACCGTCGTCTCATACCCCACGCCGCCTGCGCCCGAAACCCACGCCGTGTCCGTGAAAGTCCGCGCCGTCCAAGTCGTCCCCAGAGTATTGTCCGCCGGCACCCGATATTTCAGCGCCCCGTTCGCCGCAAAAAATGTGGTCGTCGCAGCCGTCTGCCCGATCCCATACGGATGATCGTCATACTGCGGCGGATACGGATTAAACTCCGACGCGATCGACCCATTCAGCCGCACCAGCGCGAGATAGCCGCCGCCCGCGCTCAGCTTGAAATTGGTGTGCAAAACCTGTCCGGCCACCGCTCGATTTTTCGTTGACGCAAAGATCACCATGAAGCCCTTCGGCTCCAGCGTCACCACCGGAAAAGTCCACTTCACCAGATCGCCCGAATCATCCGTGAGATGCCATCCCGCCAGATTTACCGGCGTCGTATCCGCGTTAAAAATCTCGATCCAATCCGAGTTCGCGCCGTCCTCGTCCGTGAGCCCATTCACATTTGCCGCGACAAACTCCGAGATCACCACTCCATCCACCGCGCGCGCCCCGGCCACCAAAAGCAGAAAAACGAAGAGGGAAGAGAGGATGGATCGGGAATAGGACATGAGGAGAAAGGCGTGGGAGAAACCTCCGGAAACGGGACAGACTCGGTTCGGAGGGAAGAGGATAAGAGTGTTATCTATTTCCGGCAAAGCGCGGTCCGCGTCAAATGGAACTCTTTTGTGGGTCTTGTGTTTCTAATAAGAATAATTGTCCACAATTCCGAGAATTCCGCGCCGACGTGAAAGACCTGCGACATTCCGCTTGAGCGCCCGGAGGAATGCGCGTTCTCTTGCGACCTTTTCCATGATTTACTCCTTAGATCTCAAGACGGCGCTGCTCGCCGTCGGCCTGCTCCTCATCGCCGGCCACGCGTTTTCGCTCCTGCGCCCGAAAACGACGCGCGATTTTCTCCAGACGCTCCCGCGCTCGCGGTCCATGGGCTTCATCCTGCTGCTCGTGGTCGCCGTCTGGGCGTGGCTGCTGGCGAAAAATATCGACCTCGGCGAGTTCTCGAACTGGCGGCCCAAGCTGCTCATTTTCGTCCCGGTCGCCGCATGGCTGACGTGGCAATACGTGGAGGAATTCCTCGCCGCGCGCTGCCTCGGCATGCTCGTCCTGCTCGCCGCCGAACCGCTGCTGGAAGCGGCCTTTTTGCACCCTGAAATGTCGCGCCTTTTCCTCGTGACGCTCGTCTAT
>JANLQB010000862.1:0-3388 GCA_031367565.1 Verrucomicrobiota bacterium | reverse complement strand
TATGGAGCCAGAGGCATGGGCTCAAGCGCAGCGAACGTGCCAAACGCACTTCTTCGTGCTTAAGTTCCGATCTTGTTTCGGGTTCATCCCGATGCCGCACATGCCGCGTTTTACTTTCATCCTGACCAGCCTTCTCGCTGCTGCGCCACTTTTCGCAGCGGACGATGCGGGCGCGCTGTGGTCGGGCGGGGTGCAGGCGCTGCTGGATCAGCATTGTGTGAAGTGTCACGGGCCGCTGAAGAGGAAGAGCAAGCTGGAACTCGATACGGTCGAGGCGGTGCTGAAAGGGAATGAGGATGGCGCGGTCGTGGTGCCGGGGAAGCCGGATGAGAGTCCGCTGATCGCGGCTTTCGCGCCGGGTGCGGACCCGCACATGCCCCCGAAAAAGCAGCTCACGGATCACGACATCGCGATGGTGCGGGCGTGGGTTTCCGCGCTGGGGCAAAGCACACCGGCGGCAGTCGCGGCGCGGCCGGAGATGCCACCGGCGGCGACGGAGCCGAGTACGGCGATCAATCATTTTCTCGCGGCGGAATGGCAGGCGCGCGGGATCGCGCCCGCGCCGATTTGCGAAGATCGGGCGTTCCTCCGCCGGGTGTATCTCGATCTCGCCGGGCGCATCCCGACGCGGGAAGAGGCGTCCGCTTTTCTCGATGATGCGTCTGCGGACAAGCGCGTGGCGCTCGTGGATCGACTGCTCGCGAGCGATGAATACGCGCGCACTTTTCGCGAAATCTGGGACGTGCTGCTGATGGGCCGGCGCACGGGAAAGCGCGAGGAGCGGCGGCGCGAAAATGGGTGGTTTGATTTTCTAGAAACGGCGTTCAAGCAGGATCGTCCGTGGAATGAAGTGGTGCGCGTGATGATCTCGGGCCGGCCCGAGAAGCCGGAGGATAAAGGGGCGCTGTGGTTTTTGTTCGAGCGAAAGAACGAGTTTCAGCAAATGGCGGAGGCGATCGCGCCGGTGATTTACGGGACGCGGGTGGATTGCGCGCAGTGCCACGACCATCCGCTCGCGCGGGAGATCAAGCAGGGGCATTACTGGGGACTCGTGTCGGCGTTTAATCGCAGCAAAAATGTGGAGAAAGGCGCGCCTGCGGTGGGTGAATCGGCGGTCGGTGGGTTTGTGAATTTCACCAACCTGAAAAAGGAATCGCAGCCTGCGGTGATCGCGATGCTGACGGGCCGGACGATCGAGGAAGCGCGGCCGGCGCCGGATGCGAAGCAGGACGATGCGCCGGAGGGATACGTCGATCCGGCCGCGGAGGTGAAGGTGCCGAAGTTTTCGCGGCGCGCAGCGCTGGCGGAGGCGGCGACGATCGGGAATCCGCTGCTCGCGAAGGCATTCGTAAATCACACGTGGGCGATCCTGCTGGGGCGGGGGATCGTGCATCCGGTGGACGAGATGAATTCCAAAAATCCGCCGAGTCATCCCGAGATGCTCGACTGGCTCGCGGCGGATTTTGCGTCGCACGGATCCGCGCCGCGCCGCCTGGTGCGTGCGATCGTGCTGAGCCGCGGGTATCAGCTTGCTGCGGGAAATTCACCCACGCCGGCTGCCTTCGCGGCCTCCGCCGAAAAGCCGCTCACCGCCGAGATGATCGCCCGCTCGGCCCGCATCGCGAGCGGTCGCGCGCCGGAGGACGACGCGTTGCGCACGACGTTCGCGGAGGCCTTTCCCGATGTGCTGCCGCGCGTGCTGCGGACGACGATCCAGCAGGCGATGCTCCTGGCGAATAGCGAAAAATTTTCCGCGCTCTACACACCCGAAGCTGGCGATGCTGCCGAGCGACTTGGCAATCTCGCGACGCCCGAAGAGCGCGTGCGCGAGGCGTTTCACCTCGTGCTCACCCGCGAGCCGGACGCGGAGGAGCTGGCGCAAGGCGTCGAGTTTCTAAAAGCGCGCGCGGATCAGCCAGCGATCGCCGCCGGGCAATTGCTCTGGGCGCTGGCTTCAGGGCCGGAGTTTTTGACGAATCATTAGCCGCGATCACGAACTCAGCGGCACCGCATTTCTCCGCTCCGAACTTCGCGCGCCGGAAGACCACGCCTCCGCCAACGCTTCCGCCTGCTTCAGCACGAAGGCCGTCGCCGCCTCAAGAGATTCGCCAGCTTGCGGCGCTTATCCTTGCTGCGGTCACTTCTTGGTGAAGTGCTTGTCGAGTTCTTGAAGAATGTTCGGATTGAAGAACGGCTTCTTGGAGCTTTTGGTGTTGCCGGGATCAAGGTAGCGAACTTCGCCGAAACGTTTGTCCTTCAGTAAGGTTTTGCGGATGGCGTGATACTGTTTGGCCACTTTGAAATTCGCGTAGCGATTCTGGCATTCTTCGGTCAGACGTTCGTAGTCCCACGGGTTACGATCGCGAATCTGTTCCTCTGTCAGGCGGACTTCCGGCGCGCTGGGGTTGTCCGTCAACTGCACTCCGAGCGCATCCTTGGCTTTGGAGCGGGTGAACTTGATGTCGATGTTTACCGTAACGGAGTAGGGCGAAGCCGCATCATCGTTGGCGGGTTCGAGACTCTCCACGAAGGCGAGGAACTTCTTTTCCTCGTGGTTCAGGACAACCGCCTCCGTCTGCTGCGGCAGCGAGATGAAGGACAATGGCATCAGGTAAAAGTTGAACTCCGACATGTCGCGCCCGAACCAGCTCTTGGTGGCGGCGACAAAGTTCTTCAGGCTGGCGGTGCCGATTTCCTGAAGGCGGACAGGGAACGCACCTGAGCGGTTATAAAAATGAATGGATGAATCCCGCATCTCTAACAGGGCTTGGATATTGGCCCATGCGTTCGCGTCGAATGCTTTTGAAGCGACGAGCTTTTTGGCGAGGAAGTCGAGGCTGTGGGTGAATGGATTGCCGGAACGAGTCTCCTTGATCTGCAGCTTCTTGCTCTTGGTGCCATCCTTCTTCGTGCGCGGCTCCATCACGCAGAGCGAACTGACCTTGTTGCCGTGGTCGACCAGCCATTTGGCTTTGAGCAGCAGTTCCCAGCCGTTGATGGCGAGGACGGCGAAGGCTTCCTCGCGATAGAGGAAATCTGGTTTGTTGTAGATCTCAATGGCGGCCACCGTCGCGGCCACAGCGCGATCAAGAAGTTCTTTGGAGCGGGCTCTCATTGTTTGGAGTGGAGATTTTCAGAAGTGGCAGCGTTGGAACTGGCTGTAAAGCTGCCCGTCAAGATCGTTGCGATCCGTCACCACCACCAGCGTCGGGTTATGCATCTCCGGCTGCTGCAGGAGCTTCCCCGCGTAGCAGCACATCGAGATGCTCTTGCCCGAGCCCTGCGTGTGCCAGAAGACGCCCGCTTTGCGCGAACCCGGCACGACCTCCCGGCCATACGTCGCCCGCTCTTCCCGCACCCGCGCGCCGGACTCCGTCGCTGAGGCGAT
>JANLQB010000800.1:0-2738 GCA_031367565.1 Verrucomicrobiota bacterium | reverse complement strand
CGCGTGGCGCGCTGGCTGCGCGGCAGGCTCTGCGGGGAGCAGCCAGCGTGACACGCGCTGCCGCCCGGAGCAGTTCTCTGCAGCGCCATTGTTAGCCGTTATTGCGTTCAGATTGGAGTTCCGAGGCGAGAGACGTGGGATGCAATGCCGACTCGTGGCGTAGAATCCGAAAGAAGCAGCCTGAGTATGATAGAAATCGCCTCGCATGACTAAACGCTCTGCCAAAATGTGTCCGGTTGTCGAGATGCTTTCGATGTCGGCTCCTTTTTTTGAGCGCAGAAGACGGGTTCGAGCGTTCGAGACGCCAAGCAGACCGCGTGACTGGCGCGGAGCCTGCCGGGGCGAAGGCGGTCGCAGGCTCCGTGACAGGCGCACGGTGTGCGCCGGACGGATGAACCGCGTAACGCATTGTTAGCCGTTTCGTTCATCTAGTTTTCGTTTGGCCTCGATGAATTCAGGTCGCCACCGGGGGTGAATATCGGAAGGACGTGCGGAATGGTCGAGCCAGTCGAACGTGCTCTGATCGGTTAGATACCGTGTGCGGTGGAGCCACCGTCGATCAAGCGCGACAAGTGGTGAAAAGAGCGCGCCGGAAAAGTCCGAGTTGTAACGCGATGAGTAACTCCAGGCTGGCTGCCACAAAATGGCGACATGAAGGGACATTCCGAAGCTCCAACGGTGAATGCCATCGCGCTCCGGCTGTAACCAGTAGCCGCCCAGGTAAGAGTTGATTGCATAGGTGCCAATATACAAAATAGACAACGCGCCGAACGCGACAAAACTCACGCGCCAGCGTCTCCCGGCGACAACAAAAATTCGGCTCCAGATGCGTGGCTTCATTGGGGCGCGCTTCAGACGGCTAACGACTGAATCATAAACAAATCTGTTGGTGTTTCACAACTGCTTTATAGGCGACAGATTTGTTGGTTTTCAACGGGATTCGGGGTTGCCGGGTGTCGTTTTACCCGCGCCGGTGCGCGGAAAGCGACAATAGCGTTGGCTTCCACGCGTTGGTGCGTGGTATTTCATTCCAAAATATCAACACGAAGGACGGTCAGGACCGGGTCAGCTTTGGGCCGTTTCGGGTGAATCGGTTGCGGAATCCGATGCGTCGGTTGCTCAATCGTATGGGGCGGTTGTCGCATCCGATGAGTCGGCTGGCAAATCCGATGAGTCTTTTTGGGAGTCCGATGAATCGTTGGCAAAATCCGATGAGTCGTTTTTGCAATCCGACCAATCCTTTTCCAAATCGGATCAATCGTTTTTCAAATCCGATGAGTCTTTTTCCAAATCCGATGAATCCTTTTCGGAATCGGACTAATCCTTTTTGCCATCCGATGGAAGCGATCGGCATTTTGTCCCGGCTTTGGCACGCCGGCTGCGGCTTGGAGGAACTGCAAATTTCACCTGAAATAAAACCATGCCTGCTGCGCTAACTTGGGATTCGCCGAGCCTCACCTGGGACTCTGGCGCGACCTGGGACGGTGTGGTGGCTTCCAAACCGAAAAAAATGAGCAACATCAAAGCCATCATCGACTTCAGCGGCTACACCGCCGCGGAACTCAGTCCCATCGCCCAAACCATCCACGACAAGATGACCACGAATGCGGTCACCTTTGCCTCGCCGCCCGTGACGATGGCCGCGCTGCAAACCCTCGTGACCGCTTACGACACGAAGCTGGTCGCGCGCGCCAGCCGGGCGACGGCGGACATCATTGCCTTCAACTCGGCCCGCGCGGCGCTCGAGGACGCGCTGGGAGGGCTGGGCAATTACGCCAACAGCATCGCCAAGGGGGACGCGGTGATGGTGGAAAAGAGCGGCTTTCCCTCGTACGACACGAGCAAGACGGTGGATCCTTCGCCCCCCGCGGCGCCCACCGATTTGCGCCTGCGGCATGGCGACCTGACCGGCTCGATCCTGGCGCGCTACCGGCCCGAACGCCACCCGAACACGAACGAGGTGCAGACGAACACGGGCGACCCGAATGTGGAGGCGGACTGGCATTTGAAGGGGATGTTTCAGGGAGGCCGCGCGGAGTTGAGCGGGTTCACGCCGGGCGTCGTCGTGTGGGTGCGCGTGCGCACCGTCGGACTGAAAGGGGTGATGGGCGCGTGGAGCGATCCGGCGCAGATCCGGGTGCTGTGAGGGGAGAGGGGAAAAGCGGAAATGCGGAAATGCGGAAAACTGAAACGCTGAAAACTGATGGCTTTTGATCCGAGCAAACCCGCCGCGAATTCGCCGCTTTCCTCGCTGGAAATGCGCGACCAACTCAACGCGCTGAAGGCGTTGATCGATGCGCAGGCGGTGGCGGCGGGGCGGGTGGTGGCGGATTGGACGAGTAGCGTGGCGACGTTTGGGGATGTGACGGGGCTGGCTTTCACGGTGGCCAATGGGGAGAATTGGTCGGCGGAGATCGTGTTGCATGCGATCGGGGGGCCGAGCGGGCAGGGGTTGAAGTTCCGCGTGAGCGGGCCGGGGGCGGGGAGCGTGATGATCGCGATCCAGGGGACGGGGTCGAGTGGTTCGACGGCGATGGAGTGTGAGGTGCAGACGGCTTTTTCCGTTGCCGCGCCGGTGAAGACGTTTTGCCTCGGCTCCAGCCTGACCGGAGTGGTGCGCGTGCATGTGGTGATCGCCGGCGCGAGCGCCGGGGTGGTGCAGCTTCAGGCCGCGAGCAGCAGCGCGGGGAGCGCGGTGACGATCAAGGTGAACTCGGATCTGGTGGCGCGGCGGGTGG
>JANLQB010000789.1:0-1813 GCA_031367565.1 Verrucomicrobiota bacterium | reverse complement strand
CTCCGCCTGACGAGGCGCGATGGGCGTTACACCCTCGCGCCGGCGCGGCGGATTCCTCGACCCAGCACATCCTAACTAATGCGGGGCGCGATAGGCGGGAAAGTAGTCCGTCTAAAATGTTTGATCCACTGGCAGATTCGCCGCCTGCGCACGAAGGGCTGTCAATTCGCGATACTTCACATCGTCGGTGACGAGTCGCAGCGTTTGGAAGGGGAAAGTTATTAATCCGGCAAGGTGATAGCACCCATCCAATAAAGTACTTTCCCACGGAAGGACCGGAGCTATCACGTTACCGGATTAATAACGCCGGGGCGCCATTGAGAATCTTCCGGCAAAGCTGCTCATCGAAGATGTGGATTTCCCGGCCTTAGGCGTTAGTGAACGGACGATAGTGGCTGTCCGCTGGTGTTGGCATAGCTACCATGGATCGGCCACCCATGATGAAAGCTCACCTGACCCTTCTTCAAAGTCATCGGAACAATGCGGACTTCCTTCCCTTGCGCGCGGAAATTTTCGCAAAGTAACTATCCGCGCGTGAACTTCGCGGCGAACGCGCCGTCGATCCCGTCAACAAATGGCAGCACGCGGCGCGACTCGAGGAAGCGCAGTTCCGGCACGGCGGCGATCGCCTTTTCCACGACGCCCTCGTTTTCCTCCGCCTCCAGACTGCAAGTGCTGTAAACCAGCGTGCCGCCTGGCTTCAGGAGTGACGCTGCGCGTTTCACGAGCGCGAGTTGCTGCGCGGGCATGCGGATGAAATCCTCATCCGTCAGCCGCCAGCGCACGTCCACGCGACGACGCAGCACGCCGGTGTTGCTGCACGGCGCATCGACGAGGATGCGGTCGAAACTCGCCAGTTCCAGCGGCGCGCCGGCTTGCATCGTGTCGTGGATAAATGTCTGCGTGTTCGTGATGCCGAGCCGCGAAAGATTTTCGCGCAACCGAGCCACGCGGGATTCGTAAAGATCGCACGCGTAAATGCGCCCGGTGTTTTTCATCAACTCCGCGAGATACGTCGTCTTACCGCCCGGTGCCGCGCAGGCATCGAGCACAAATTCCCCTGGCTGCGGATCGAGCAAATCGCACGCGACGAGCGTGCTGGGATCCTGCACATAGCAGAGCCCGCGCGCCAGCCACTCGGGCGGCAGCGAACCGACTTTGATCGCGCACGGATGGTGGAGCGAAGCCGACGCATCGGGCGCGGTTTTCAACAAATCCGCCACGCTCGCCCGCAAACCATTTGCGCGGACATGCACTTCGGCGGGCGAATTGTCCCACGCGCAAAGCTGCTCCGTCTGCCCCACGCCAAACGCCGCAATCCAGCGCGTGAGCAGGAAATCCGGGTGCGAAGTCCGCACGCTCATCTCCGCGCGCTCGAGCCGCTCCTCCAGCGCCGCTTGCTCCCGCAGCGCGCGACGCAGGATCGCATTCACCAGCCCCCGCGCCCGTCCGGCCAGATTCACCGTCTCATTCACCGCAGCATGCGCCGCCGTCCGCATGTGAAAGATCTGGTAAAGCCCCAGCCGTAGAACCTCGCGCGTCTCCTCGTCGATCTCCCCATCGCGCAACTCACCGATGAGGAAATCCAGCGCCGTCAAATTCCGCAGCACCCCGAAAAACGTCTCCATTAAAAACGCCCGGTCCAGCCCACCCAGCCGCTCCTTTTCCAGCAGCGTGTGCAGGATTTCATCCGAGAAAACCTTCCCCTTCTCCCATTCGAGAAGAGCGCGGATGCAGAGCTGGCGAGGATTGGCAGGCATGGTAAACCGAGCTAACGCGAAGGCCGCCCGTGGGCCAAGGAGGAATGCGGAGG
>JANLQB010000787.1:0-6616 GCA_031367565.1 Verrucomicrobiota bacterium | reverse complement strand
GTTGGTGGAGTAGACTTTCACGCGGTCACCGACGAGTTGGAAGAGGTCTTTGTCGTTCGTCGCGAGGACGACTTCATCGCCGCGATCACGTGCGGCGACGGCGTAGCTAGCCATCAGGTCGTCGGCTTCCGTGTCTGGAAGAAAGAGGCTCGCAAAGCCGAGCTTCGGCGCGAGGTCCTGAATGAACGTGAGTTGTGGACGCATGAGATCGGGCATCTCGGAACGCGTTTCTTTGTAAGCTGGCTGGAGATCGGAGCGACGTTTGGGAATTCCGGCATCCCAGATGATCGCAGCGAGATCGGGCGACAAATCCTTCAGCATGCGGCGCACGGTTTTCACGAATCCATAGATGGCGTTCGTCGGTTCACCGCGCAAATTGGAGAGTTCGCGGATCGCGAAAAAGGAACGGTAAACGTAGTAGTGGCCGTCGATGAGGAGGAGCTTCACGCAGCGGAGAGTTGAGGGTTGCGATTTGCGTGTCCACCGCTTTCCGCGCGCGATGACTCAGCTTTCCTTCCGGACCGAATGGCCGCGCGTGAGCGGGAGCGATTTGGCGCGGAGCGCGTCGAGGAGTTGCGCGGCTTTTTGCTGCTTTGCGCGGCGATGCGAATCGGCGTCGAGGACGAGTTCGGTTTGCGCGGAGGGTTCGGTGACGTTGCTAACTTTGAGCGACACAAGGCGGAGCGGCTCGCGCTTTTTCCATGCGCCGCGGAGGAGCGCTGGGAGGTGCGGATAAATGTCGGTTTCGAGATCGGTCGGCTCGTCGAGCGTGGTGCCGTGGGATTCGCCGGTGAAATCGGGGTAGCGCACTTTCACCGTCACGGTGCGGATCGCTTTGCCATCGCCGCGCACGCTGGCCATCAGCCCGTCCGCCATGCCGCGCAGGATCGCGAGGACCGGTTCGCGCTCGCGGATGTTTTCTCCGAAGGTATCCTGCACGCTGTACGATTTCGCCTCGTCACGTTCGGTGACGACCCCGCGCTCGTCGATCCCCAGCGCGCATTCGCGCAAATGCCCGGCCGAACTTCCCGCAGCGCGCTGGAGCAGGTCGCGCGAAGCGTTTGCCACCTCGTCGATCGTGCGCAAACCGAGCGCCTGAAATCGTTCGTATGCCTTTGCGCCCACACCCGGCAGCCAGCGACTTTCCAGCGGTGCGAGAAATGCGCGCTCTTCGCCGCGCGGCACTTCCACGAGCGCGTCCGGCTTGCGCAGTTTTGCAGCGATTTGAGAAATGAGTTTATTCGCGCCGATGCCAAGCGAAACGGAGAGGCCGAGTTCTTCACGGATGCGCGCCTTCAGCCGCACGGCGATCTCGCGCGCAGACAGTGTGCGGTGGCCGCTGACATCGAAGTATCCCTCATCAATCGACGTGCGCTCGATGTACGGCGTGAACTCTTCCACGAGAGCAAACATGCGCCGCGAGTAGTCCGCATACTTCGCCATGTCACCGCGCACGAGGATCAGTTCCGGGCAGACTTTCAGCGCCCACTGTGTCGGCATCGGCGTGTAAACGCCGCGCGCCCGCGCTTCGTAGGTCGCGCTCGCGATGATGCCGCGATGCAGTCCGCCGACGGCCATCGCCTTTCCACGCAGTGCCGGGTTTTCCACCTGTTCGACCGAGGCGTAAAACGCATCGGCATCAAGGTGAACGATCATGACTGAGCAAAAGCAGAAAGTTGAAAACGGATATTCGGAGCAGAAATCTTTCCGCTTTCAGCTTTCCAATTTCAGCTTTCGACTTTTCGGACCAACGCAACCATCACGCCTTGGACGACGAGTTCCGTGAGCGGGATGAGGTCGGGATAGTTTGGATTCTCGGCCTTCAGAAACGCTTGACCGCGATTCACCACAAAGCGTTTCAGCGTCGTCTCGCCATCGATCAGCGCCGCGACGATGTCGTTGTTCCTGGGTCCACGCTGCTCGAGGACGACGAGATCGCCGTCGTTGATCTGCGCGCCGATCATGGAATCGCCGCGCACTTTCAAAGCGAAGGCCTGCGCACTGCTGCGGAGCCCGACTGCGCGCGTGTCCATGGAAAGCACGCCGCCGCGAGACTCTTCGGTGAGCTCCGCGAAACCGGCGGCGATGGAGCCGTAGATGGGAATGTCGATGATGGGCTCGCGATTGAGCGTGGAGACGAGCGCCATCGCGCGCGCCTTGCCCGCGTGGCGCTGGAGCACGCCTTTGCGCTCCAGCGCGCGCAGGTGATTTACCGCCGCCGTCTGGCTCGCGAAACCGAAGTGCTCCTGGATTTCGCGCGTCGAGGGAGTCACCCCGCTCTGGCGTTGTTCCGAGGCGATGAACTCTAGGATTTGCTGCTGGCGAGAGGTCAAATTCATGTTCGCGTGAACACTGCGATTTGTAGCCAGCCTTGTCCAGCGCTGGCTTACAGGGGTCGCGGGGCCTTGGTTTTGTATTGGAAGAATTTGTCAAAACGGTCGGGCTCCGTTCAGATGCGCCCATGCCCGATCCTCTCGAATCTTACGAAATCGAGCGCGCCGATTTTGCGCGCGTGATCGCCGGGATTCAAAGAATTCAGAAAGCATCGCCCGATCAATTGCGGTCGCTGGAATGGCTTCTGGAGATGATCCGCGAGGTGGGTCTCGTGCCGATTCCCGACGCGGAGATCACCTACGAAGGCGAGACGGATCATTTGAATTCATCGCAACAGGGACTCATTCAACTGCCGCGCGAATTCGCCCGCTGGCTCCTGCTCCTCTCCGAGCATCGACCCGCGACTTACCTCGAAATCGGCACCTTCAATGGCGCGACCGCCTCAATCGCGGCGGCGTACTTGCAGCGCTTCAATCCAGCCTTCACCGCGACCACGATTGATGTATGGCCGGCGTTCGTTTTCCACCGCGAAGTGCGCGACCTCATTCCGCTCCGGTACGTCGTGGGCAAAACTTCCTTCGACTTTGCCACCGAGATTTTCGATGCCGTATTCATCGACGGTGATCACAGCTTTGAGTGGGCGGCGGCTGATTACCAAAACGTGGGACGCACCGCGAAAATCTGCGGTCTGCACGATGTGAACAATGCGCCTTATCGCGACCTCGCAATGGGCGGCGTGTGCGGCGTTTGGGAATGGATCAAACGCGCCGAACCGGGATCTCGATTCACGGAAATCTTTGAACATCCCTCGCGCGAAATCATGGGCATCGGTGTGCGCGCTACCGAAGCGTGATGTGCGAAACGTTTCGCACCGCCGATCCCGACGGAGGGATGGTGATCACCCTCAACCGGACATGCACCGGGCCGATCGTCGGCGGAATCGCGGCGGTCGAGGAACCGTCCGCATTTGAGAACAGCCGGGAATCCGGCAGCGAATACCACGCGTTCCCATCGCTGGAATACTGAACCCGGACGGCGACATATCGCGCCCGATCCGTCCGCAGCGTGAAGCGCACCGACAACCGGCCCGACACGCCGGGCACCGGACCTCCCAGTTTTACCGGAAGGCGATCCGCATCGGCGATCGTGGGATTCAGGCCAAAGGCGAACTCCGCGAGTTGCGAGAGACCGTCGTGCTCGGAATCCGCCTCGAACGATTTATCTGAAAGACCAAGCCGCCCGAGCCAATCGACAAATGGCTGATCGGGAACGATCCCCATAAGCTGCAGCGCCTCGAGGTCGGTGATATTGGGAATGCCCGCGCCATACCCGCGATTGAACGCCCGAATGATGGCGCGCACATTGACTACTTGCAGAGCGGTATTTGGATGCAGCCCGTCCCGCACAAAGGCAAACCGGGGATGATTGTCCGCGTGCTTGTCGTTGATAATTCTGACGCCGCCAAAATAGAGCGGCTCATCTTTCACCAACGCGGCGGTGGCCGCATACGTGTCCGCGACCACGACATTTTTTTCCGCCGCGAGTTCAGCGAGCCGCCGATTTACCTCCACCGTCACCGCAGTCACGCGCGCCCGTTTCGCGGGATCGGGATGCGCCGCTTTTTTCGTGGGTGACGCGCCGAGATCAGGAACCTCGCCGATCACGATCTGGACGCCCACCTTCTGCATCCGCACGAAATCAATGATCTTGCCTAGATCATCAATCAGCTCATCCACGAACGCCGTGCTGGAACGCCCATCGTAAAGCGGCCCGTATTTTGCGCGAAAATCGTTTCCGCCCAGCCAGATCACGACCCGCTGCGCCTTGTCCTTGAGCTGAGCCTCCAGCGGCTGCCGCCCGGCAAAATAGAGCGGATTGGAAAAAATCGAGCTCGAGACAAAATCGGCATAATGCTTCGCATCCACGCCAGGCACTGCCCAGTTATATTCGTAGCCGCTCAAGCGAGGAACCAGCCAGGGATCGGAAAGCGATTTCCAGCCACCGAAATTGAAATACTTCGCTCGCAGCTTTCCCGCCACCTCGACCCAACTCATCGCCTCCCATCCCGGCACCGTGACTTTCGCGTAGTCGGTAGGCAGATTATCGAATCCGGGAATTTCAGGAATCACGTCGTATTCCGCCGTCAGGCTATCGCCGATCGTCACAAAATTCGCCGCTCCAGCATCGGAGGAAAACCACGCGAGCGTGGCGCAGACCAACGCAGTACGAAGCCAGAGCGGAAGGGATTGATCAGTCATTTTCGTCACAAGCGGTATGCTACGCTCCCATTTCCCGAATAAAACGGGATTTCCGGCAAATCTTGCCGGGCACAATTTGCCGGTCGCGGCCCGCGTCTCCTCACGACCGCCGATCGCACCGTGATGGCATCGCCTGTGCTATGCAGATGCAAATATGAATATCGGGCTCTACCAAGGCGCATCCTCACTCGCCGCACTCGAGCGGTGGCAGGAAATGGTGTCGCAGAACATCCAGGCATCGTCCGTGCCCGGATTCAAGAAGAGCGAAATGTCATTTGAAGCCGTAATGGGCGGCATGACTCGCACCGGCAAGGAGGGGAGCTTTGGCAAAGAAGTGAACATCTCCATACCACGACAGAGCGCGCAGATCAGCATGCAGCCAGGGGAACTCTACTCGACCGGAAACGATCTGGATTTCGCCATCCAGGGCTCCGGCTTTTTCCAAGTCCAAAAGCCCGATGGCAAAACCGGTTACACGCGCGACGGCCAGTTTCGGCTCAGCCCCGAGCGCACCATCATCAATTCCAAAGGCTATCCTCTGATGGGCGATGGCGGTCCCATCACGCTAAAGCCAGGCGGCGGACGCATCTCGATCAACGGCGAAGGAACCATCGTGCAAGGCGACACGCAAATCGGGAAAATTGCCGTCTTCACCTTCGCCGATTCATCGAAGCTGCAGAGAATCGGCGACGGCCTGCTCGGCCCATCCGAGCCCAACATCCAAGGCACACCCGCAGAGCGCCCGAGCGTTTTGTCCGGGTCGCTGGAAAGCAGCAACTCTTCCCCGATGCGTGAAATGATCAGCCTCATCACTATTTCCAGAGCATACGAAGCCAACCAACGCTTGATCCTCGCCAACAATGAAACCTCCGAGAAAGCCATCCAGGCACTGGGATCGCCGAACCAATAAACGACTATGATTCAATCTCTCTACTCAGGCGCAACCGGCATGGAAGCGCAGCAGCTGAATCTGAATACCATCGCGAACAACCTCGCGAACGCGAACACGACCGGATTCAAACGAAGCAAAATCGAATTCCAGGATCTCCTTTATCAAAAGCCTCGCGCCGTCGGTGCCGAAGCCGGCGGCGGGAATGTAGTGCCCACAGGCGTCGAAGTTGGGAGTGGTAGCCGCGTCGTCTCTACGGCCAAGATTTTCACCCAAGGACAGTTAAAGCAAACCGGCGAGAAGTTTGACCTCGCGATCGAAGGCGACGGATTTCTCCAAGTACAAAAGCCCGATGGCACATTCGCCTATACCAGAGATGGCGCGCTGAAGGTGGATGGGCAGGGCCGCGTCGCGACGAGCGATGGTCTCCTAGTACTCAGCGGATTTCAACCCATCGGACCCGGAACAACCTCAGTCTCCATCTCTCCCGGTGGGGAAGTAACTAAGACCGGAACCGGCGGAACACAAACCTTTCGCGTCCAACTCTCGCGCTTCGCCAATCCAGCCGGACTCCGAAGCCTCGGAGGTAACCTATATGAAGAAACTCCTGCCAGTGGCACGGTCGAGCAAGGCAACCCCGGCGAGGATGGCTATGGCAACCTTTTGCAAGGATTCCTCGAAACATCGAACGTCAACATCGTCGAAGAAATGGTGAACATGATTCAGGCGCAGCGGGCCTATGAAATCAACTCAAAGAGCATCCAGACTTCGGATCAAATGCTGCAAAATATCGCCGAGCTCAAACGATGAAACTCCTCCATCCAAGTCTGACACTAGTCGTGGCGGGAATTCTAACGTCGAGCACCTTCGGGCAACTAGATCGTCTCCTGACACCCATCGATGCAGGCAAACTCGACAACAGGGCAACCGAACTCATGACGCCAGGTTCCCGGGCCAAGGTGCCAACTTACGTGCTGGGCGCAGACACATTCCTTTCGGAACTGGAAAAGGAACTCGGCACCCGCCTCGGGCTCGCCGGTGAGCTAAGGCTGACCCTGGCCCAACCTTGGAAAGAGCTCAAATTGCCCGCGTCCGACTTTGCGATCACGATCACCGAAACACCGGCAAACGGCAT
>JANLQB010000785.1:0-3950 GCA_031367565.1 Verrucomicrobiota bacterium | reverse complement strand
CTCCGCGATATTCACATCGCCGACCGTCGCAAAGCTCGCGCTCACGCCGCCAGTCGTCGGATGCGTCATCACGGAAATATACGGCAGCTTCGCCTGCGCATGCAGCGCGAGCGCGCCGCACGTCTTCGCCATCTGCATGAGTGAAAGCACCCCTTCATACATGCGCGCGCCGCCGGATGCGGAGACGATGACGACGGGCAGTTTGTCCCTCGTGCCGCGCTCGATGATCCGCGTGAGTTTTTCCCCGACGACCGAGCCCATCGTCGCGGCGATGAAATTGAAATCCATGACCGCAATCGCGAGCGGCTGGTCGTCGATCTTGCCGAGGCCGGTGATCACCGCGTCCTTCAGCCCTGTCTTCTTTTGGTAACTTTTCAACCGGTCCGTGTAGCTCGCCATCCCGGTGAATTTCAGCGTATCGACCGAAGTCATATTCGCATCCATCTCGGTAAAAGTGCCGTCGTCGCACAGCATCCCGATCCGCTCCCGCGCGCTCTGCGTGAAGTGGTGGTCGCACTTCGGACACACCCGGAAATTCTGCTGCAATTCCAGATTGTGAATGATCTCGCCGCAATCCGGGCATTTCTGCCACAGCCCTTCCGGGAGTTCGCGTTTCTTTTCGCCGCCGGCGAATGCAGGTTTTTTGAAGATGCCCATGAGATGATTTTTTCGGATGCGGTCAGCCGCAAAAGACTGTGCCGCACGCGAAAGGCATCGCGCAAGTGCGGAGGTCGATGCGGGGGAGCCGTGCGTTTTTTTCGGAGACGGAATCGAACCTAAAGGATTTCCTCACCATCAGGAGCCTGGCCGATTCGCAGAAACGTCTTCATCAATTCACCCTCGCCGCACGCGGTCATTCCGGGAAACCGTTTGAACCATTTCCCGATGGGAACCTCGGGTTCGCTGTTGAGCCATTCGGAAAGCAATTGAAGCTGCCCGACGGGAATCTCCCGATCACGCACCCGGTCTTCCAAGTGCGCCACGAGGGCGCGAGGCACATTGCGCCGCCGGACTTTAGGCATCCGGCTCGTCTCCGAAAAAACCGGCGACGATTTGCTCCTTCAACCGCCGCGCCTCCGCCGGATCATTGGTCTCCACCATCCTCTTCTCATATTCCGTCAGCTTGTCGCCGTCCCACGGACGACGCGCCTCGAGGGTCTGCACAAATTCCACGACCTGCTCTTGCTCGGTAGGTGGCAGTTGTTTGATCTCCTCAATGATTGCGGCTGCATTCATGCGCCGAAGCTACCTTCCCATTCGGATCAGGGCAAGCGCCAGTCGGGTGCGCCCTGCCCGCAGCACCACCGCTGCGGCAAATGGCCATGCTGGCATCCTCAGAGACTGTGTAAAAAGTCTTGGCGCGGGTGGATGGCGTCGCTCCGCGCGCCATGAGTTCCTTGCTCCGAAGGCCCATCTTTTCAGTGAGGCGCTGCGCGCGTAGGCTGAGATGGCGCGCGGAGCGACGCCATCCACCTCGCGTTCTCGACTTATTTCACAGTCTCTTACACTGACCCCATGCAGATTACCCCCGATGAAACGATTAGTCTTGCTCGCCCTCCTTGGTGGTTTGCTCCCCGCCACCATCCGCGCGATGAACTTCCACTCTGCCAGTTCTGGAGTTTGGAGTGCTACAGCCAACTGGAATTCTGCCGGAATACCGGATCCCTTCGCCGCGCACAATGTCACCATAGCAGGCCATAATATTGATTACGATGGAGGAAGCTCATCCGGCTATCTCGCCGCGGCGAACCATCACACGATTACCATCGGCCCCGGTAGCCTCACTCAGTCCGGCCTTTCCACGCCAATCGTCATCGGCGACGGCGCGGGTGCGGTGCCGTCCGGAACTTTGCGAATTCAAGATGGCGGGCTCTTCGATACCGGCGCGGCGTTTGGCCTCATCATCGGGGGTTCGGTGAACGGAAATACGTCTGGAGATGGAATGGCCGTCATCGCCGATGGGACCGTGCGGATCGGCACGGGCGGGACGGGTTTAGGCGGGGGAATAGGCATCGGTCTCGATGGCTGCAAAGGCGTGCTCAGCGTCGGCGACAACCTCGGGCCGGCAGCCAGCGCGCTGAGCAGCGCCGGTGGAAACGGCACGCTCGTCATCCATTCAGACGGCAAGCTGATTCAGGGAACAGGCACGATCTTTGTCGGCGAAGCAGGCGGCACCGGAGTGCTGACGATCGAAGCGGGCGGCCAACTCGTGAGCGCAGGCGGCCACGTTCACCTCGGTGATTTTCTCGGAGCCAGCGGCGATCTCGTCTCCCGCGGGACGGTGAGCGGAGTCGGCGAATTCGTGTTAGGTGTCGCGAATGCGGCTGGCACGGCCACGATCGCGGTCAAACGCACTTCGTCTTATCGCGACCATGAGCGGCATACTCGACTTACCCGACGACATCGACCAGCGCCTCATTCATCTTTGGTCGCTTGCAGCACATCATTGTCCCGCTCGCCTGGCCTCCCATCCGGGTAAATGGATGCGCTCGGCGAGCCTGCCGTTGCCCTTGACGGGATGCTAAGCTCTTGGCATGAGCCAGTCCTTCACCGTCGAGTATCCTGACCGCCTGCCGGACTCCCTGAACATGTCCCGCCGGGAATTCGAGCGCGATGCCCGCATGGCCCTCGCCGCCAAGCTGTATGAGTTGGGCAGGCTCTCTTCCGACGAAGCGGCCGGCATGGCCGGGCTGGACCGCGTGCGCTTCCTTCTTGCGCGAAGCCTCCATCCCGAGATGCGCCGGCAGTTCCACCGCCCGCGCAGTCGCGGCGACACGACTGAGCCCCGCATTTTCCCCGACAAGAGCTACGTTCTGCTCCGCACTGAGGAATGGGAGCAATTGCGCGTGCTGGAAAACAAAACCCAGCTTCTCCCGCCGCAGCACACCCAGCCGTTCGGCTTCGCCAAAAGGCACCCTCACGCCGTCCAGCGACAGTTCTCCGCCGCTCGGCGTGAGCAGGCATCCGAGGATGCTCAGCAGCGTCGTCTTCCCCGAACCCGACGGCCCCAGCAGCACGCACGCTTCCCCAGCGCAGACTTCCAAGGCCACACCCGCCAGCACCGCCTCCGACAGTTCGCCAGTGCCATACGTCATGCTGACCTCGCGGCAGGTGAGCGCCGCACTCATGGTTCTCCGCACCCTTCTTCCCAACAGCGTGAACTGGCACGAACTTTACCAACGGACGAATCCCGCCACTGCCCCAGCGATGCACGCGGGTTGCATCGCCGATCCTGTCCCGCTACACTCTGCGCACTGTGAATATCACCTTCGACATCCCCGCCGACGTCCAAGCCGGGGTAGCAGGCATTTCCGACTTGAATCTCCGCGTCGCGCTCTATCTCCGGCATGAGGCCCGCCTGGAGGCGGTTCGCCGCCAGCGGCACAGCCCCGAGGCGCGGGAGATCGTGGCGGAAGCCGTGCGCAAAGCCGAGATGGACAAAGCCGCCGGATTCGACTGGGACGAATCTTTTGCCCAACTCCGGCAAATGCGGCAAGACATCACCGACCGTTTGTAGATGCCCGCTCCCCTCCGTGCGGTGCTGGACACCAATGTGGTGCTGGCGGCGCACCTCAGCCCGCACGCCACGAGCCCGACGGTGGAAATCCTCGACCGCTGGCAGCAACGCCAGTTCCGCTTCCTCCACAGTCTCGATACCCTCGCCGAGTATGCCGAAAAGTTGCTTGCCCACGGTATTCCCGCCCCCGAAGTCGAGGCCTTCATCCGCTTGATCGCCCGGCATGGCGAAATCGTGCCGATCGTCTTCTTTCACTTTCGCCACTACCCCGTGGACTCGGAGGATGTGATGTTCCTGCTCTGTGCCATCAATGGCCGCGCCACCCATCTCATCAGCTACGATCCACACCTCCTCTCGCTCCGACCCTACTACGCCGGAGAGGTCACCATTTGCGAGCCAGTGGAGTTTTTGAGCGAGTGCCGGAAAGCGATCC
>JANLQB010000777.1:0-2543 GCA_031367565.1 Verrucomicrobiota bacterium | reverse complement strand
GTGTAGTCGTAGATGTTCGCGATTTTTTGCGCGCCAAATTCCACGATCACATCGCCACTTTGCAGCCCGCCTTTTTCCGCCGGGCTGCCGCCGCGCACGCCGCTGAGCTTCACGCCTTTCACCTCGGTCGTGTAGTCGGGGATCGTGCCAAGGTACGCGCGCAGTGTCTCGCGTCCGCCGCCACCGGAATCGCTCCGCTCCACGCGTGCGAAGTCGGGCCGCTCGGGAGCGCTCGCGAGATCGACGATGATGTTTTTCGCAAACGTCGTGATCCGCGCGAGGCCGTCGTAATCGATCTTGTCTGCCGTGTCGGTGGGCCGGTGATAATCCTCGTGCGCGCCGGTGAAAAAATTCAGCACGGGAATGCGTTTCGGATAAAGCGAGGTCGTGTCGGTGGGAAGATACGGGTCGTCTTGCAGCACGAGATTAAATCCTGCGGCGACGTTGCGTTTCTCCAGCAGCTTCCGCCAAATCTTCGACGAACCCACGCCCTGCACGGTGAGTTTGTTTTCGCGCAGCCGCCCGACCATGTCGGCGTTGAGGTATGCGGCGACGTTTTTTAAATCGAGCGGCGGCTTTTCGGCAAAGGCCGCGCTGCCGACGAGCCCGATCTCCTCGCCGCTCCACAGCGCGAAGACGAGGTTGCGTTTAAACTTTTCCGGATGCGCTTTCTGCTCGGCGGCGAGGTCCGCCGCAAGTTCCATCACGAAGGCTGTGCCGCTCGCGTTGTCATCTGCGCCGCGATGAATCTGATTTTCCTCACCCGCCCGCGCCATCGAGGAATTTGCATTCCCTTTGCCGAGATGATCGTAGTGCGCCCCGACGATGATCGTCTCCGTCGCACCCTCGACCGGCAGCAGCGCGACCACATTGCGATCCTGCTTTTTAATGTGCTCCACGCCGACGCTGAGTTTCATCTTCACCTTTGGCAAAACAAAGCCGCCTTCCGCGTGCGGGTTTTCGTTATCCAATCCACTCTGCAAATCCTTTAGCGTTTTCCCACTCGGCTCCAGCAGAGCCTCCGCGATTTTTCCGCTGATTGAAACCGCCAGCACGCCGCTTCCCGCGAGCGCACCATCGCCGGTGAGCGGGAGAAGCTCGCTTGCCTGCGGCGAGTTCGGGCCGTTTACGACTAGCACCGCTTTGGCCCCGCGCTCCCGCGCCATCATCGCCTTGTAGCGCAGTCCCGCGTAGCGATTGAGTTGCGCCCGCCGAGCAGGCTCCACCGCCTCCGGCACATAGCGAAAAAGCAGCACGATCTTATCTTTCACATCCAGACCGTCGTAGCTGTTGTAGCGATCTCCATTTCCCTCGGGAACGCTGAGCCCGTAACCCGCGAAAACGACCTCGCCCTCCGCCTCGCCGCTGTCGCTGAAGGTGATCGGGCGGAAGTCGCGGTCGAACTCGGCGGCCTTCGTGTTGATCGAAAGCGCGTTTTTTCCGTCGATCGTTTTCACCCCCGCATCAAACTCAAATCCCTCCGCAAAGCTCTCCCCAAGCGGCTTCAGCCCGATCTTCTGAAAATAATCCGCCGCCCAATCCGCCGCCGCCTGCGCGCCGGGCGTGCCCGTCATACGTCCTTCGCGGGCGTCGTCCGCGAGCCAGCCGACCTCCGTTTTCAAATCCGCCGCCGAAATCTCCGCCGCCAGCGCAGGCGTTCCGCCCGCCGCCACTTTAATGTTCGATGTTCGATGTCCGACGTTCGACGTTCCTCCAGCCGTCCGCGCACTCGCTCCTTCGATCGCCTTCAGCGCCGCCTCGTGATTCCACCCCGCCAGGAAAAGCTGCGACTTCTTGTCCGCCGTCCGGCCCGAGGTCCAGCACAGCTTTTTCCCATCCGGCGAGAAGACCGGCAGCCCGTCGAAACCATCCGTGAACGTCACCCGGACCGGCTCCTTCGCCCCGTCCACATCGACCAGATAAAGCTCGAAGTTTTCAAACCCCAGCTTGTTCGTCGTGAAGATCAGATACTTCCCGCTCGGATGATAAAACGGCGCCCACGACATCGACTGAAAATCCGTCACGCGATGTTTGTCCGAGCCATCCGTCTTCATCGTCCACACATCTGCGATCATCCCGCTCGCATCGAAATGCCGCCACACGATCCGCCCGCCATCCGGCGAAAAAAAAGGCCCGCCATCGTAGCCCGGCGCTTCCGTGAGCCGACGCACCTTCGAGCCATCGGCGTCCATCACGTAGATGTCGCCAAAGTAGGCCGGATCCTTTTCCACCCGCGCCTTGTCCTCCGCCGAAAGCACCGCCTCCACCGCAAACGCCGCGCGCAGCGAGCAAAAGACGATCTGCTTCCCATCCGGCGAAAATGAAGCCTCCGCATCATAGCCCGGCTCCTTCGTCAGCCGCACGATTTCCGACCCATCCGTCTTCGCGGAAAAAAGATCCATCGTCGCATCGTAGTCCCACGAATACCGCCGCTGCTTCCCACTCGCGCGGAAATCGAGTTCATCCTTCTGCTTCTGCGCCGCCTGCGGATCGAGATGCGTGGAGGCATACAGCACGCGATCCGTCCCCGGCTGAAAAAACGC
>JANLQB010000761.1:0-4017 GCA_031367565.1 Verrucomicrobiota bacterium | reverse complement strand
AAGGCTACGTGCCGAATGTCGTCTATAGCTGCGGTTCCCTGCTCCACGGCCGAGAACTCATCCTGCCCTACGCGATGAGCGACAAAGTGTCCGCAGTGGCTAGCGTTTCACTGGACGATCTGCTTGCTGCGCTGACCGCTTAGAAAAACGCGCCGATGAGAGCTCGGCGTGTTTCAAATGTTGATCGCGAAGGTCGCTCCGAAGAAGCCAAGTGTCTTTCCCTAACAAACGGAAAATCACCATCCAGAAGCCTGGTAGATAGAGCAGGAAACTTTCGAGAAATGGCGAGGACCACCCGACTCGGTGCAAGATTCCCGTGAAACAACCGAGCAAAATTGGGACGAGAAGGAGGATACAGAAAATGCGTCCATAACTGTATTCACTCCAAGGACGTATTCGGCGAATAGAGATCGCCGAATCCTCGCGAACGATCACCAACGTGTAACTGGTTTTTGCCGAGTAGGCGTCTCCGATTCGGGCACTAACTCGCCAAAACGGTCGCCACGGCCACAACCGGAAGCGATCCACAAACAGAGTAGAACTCCACGGCAATCCGCGAGCGTCGGCTGCCGAGTGAGCAATCGCTACGGCTTCGTCGCGGGTCATCCTTTGCGAGTGATTTGGTGGTTCAGGAAAAAGCAAACTAACTACAAGCTGACTTCGATCGTCGCAGGCTGCGGAGCGAGGCGATCCTGAATCGAGCGGGCGACTTTTTTTACGAGCGAGGCGCGGGTGCGGTCGAAGACGAAGGTGTATTTTGGTTTCCGTTCGAGGCTGTAGAGCAGCACGTTTTCGCTCAGGAATTTCGACTCGTGCGCGACTTTGTAGGTCGTGAGGTCGAGTTCTTCGGCGACTTTCGTCCAACCGCGTTTGCCGACGAACCAGACGCGGGTGCGATCTTCCGCGGTGGCGACGAGGTGGCCGAAGACGTTTCCAGGAATACGCTTTGCGGAGACGCTGACGCAGGGGACGGCCCACTCGATTTTTTCGCCAAGCAGATTCTTCGAGTGGAAGATGATGTGATGGTCGGCGGGAAGTTGCGCGGGGAGTTCGGCGTCGGTGTGGTCTTCGGCGGGCGAGGCGAGTTTCCGCCAGAGGAGCCAGAGGTTCACTTTTAACGCGCGGAAGATGCGTGGGCCGGCGTAGGCGAGGATGGCGAGCGCGACGGAGAAGACGATGAGCGCGAGGACGGGATCGTGCCAGATGAGGGCGAGGCCGCCGAGCACGGTGGCGTCTTCGGCGAGGCTGAGGCCGATGTTTGAGAAAGGTTCGGGCGAGTGATTGGCGACGAGGCGGATGCCGCTTTTCGTGCTGTGCGCGATGAGGGTGACGCCGCCGGCGAGGATGGCCACGATGACGTCATAGACCGGATCGGGCGTGCCGAGGACGCGGATGGCGAGTAGCGCGCCGCCGATGGGGCGGATGACGGTGTGGACGGCGTCCCACAGCGAATCGACCCACGGGATTTTATCCGCAAAAAATTGCAGGAAAAAAAGCGTGCCGGAGATGAGGAGTACGGCGGGATGGGAGAGGAGGTCGAGCGACTGATATTGCGGAGCGAGCGTGATCCAGTGCTGCTGGACGGCGAGGCCGGTGGCAAACACGGTGAGGTAGAGATTCAGGCCGGAGAGCGTGGCCAGACCGAGGGCGATGCCCAGAAGTTGAAGCTGTTCCATGGCGCGAATGTTCGCGCGGCGGCGGCATTTACAAGTGGAAACTCGATGCGCCCGCGGGGGTCTCTTCGATCACTGGATTTGTGAGCACGCCGATGTTTTCGATCTCGATGCTGACCTCGTCGCCTGCCTTCAAAAAGCGCGCGGGATTTCTCGCCATGCCGACGCCACTCGGCGTGCCGGTGAGGATGACGGTGCCGGGAAGAAGGGTGGTGCTGCCGCTGAGAAATTCGATGAGCGTCGGGATGTCGAAGATCATGTCGCTCGTATTCGCGTCTTGCAGCGTCTCGGTGCCGATGCGCGTCTGGATGCGGAGCGCGTTGGGATTGGGGATTTCGTCGCGCGTGATGAGACGCGGGCCGAGCGGGAGGAAGGTGTCGAAAGTCTTGCCGCGGCACCATTGCGTGCCGCCGCCTTCTTTCTGCCAGTCGCGCGCGCTCACGTCGTTCGCGCAGGTGTAGCCGAGCACGTAATCGAGCGCGTGCTCGCGCTTCACATTTTTACACGCGCGGCCGATCACGACCACGAGTTCGCATTCGTAATCGACCTTCGTGCTCGGCATCCAGCGCGGGAGCACGATGGGCTCGCCGGGATGCTGGAGCGCGCCGGGATTTTTCATAAAGAGCACGGGAAATTGCGGCAGCGGCGCGTTGGTTTCGAGGGCGTGCTGGCGGTAGTTCAGGCCGATGCAGAAAACCGCGCTCGGCACGATCGGCGCGAGCAGGCGGTGGATGGACGCGGGTTCCGCCGTCTTTGTGAAGCCGCTAAACGGCTCGCCATCCAGGCGCGTGGCCGGGCCGGTGGAGTTTTCTTCGGCCCAGCCGATTTCGCCGGCGGCATTTTCGTAGCGGATGATTTTCATAAAAGAGCTGCGACGATATGGAGGGTCCGGCGCGCTGGCAATTTCCTTGTCGCTGCAGGGCGAATCGCGATCTTCGGCGGACGTGAAACTTCCCACGATCGCGCGGCTTTTTCTAAATGTGGCCGTCTTCGCCGTGGCGTTTGCGGGCGCGGCGCTGCTGCTCGGCGTGGCGCTGCCGATGGCCGAGATGACGAATATCACCTCGAAGCACCGCTACATCGCGGCGCATCGCAAGGAGATCGACGTGCTCTTCATCGGATCGAGCCAGTTTTTCCACCAGATCATCCCGCGCGAATTCGACGCCGCCGTGACCGCCGCGACGGGGCAAAAAGTGCGCTCGTTCAATTTCGGGATTTCGGGAATGTGGCCGCCGGAAAGTTTCCAGGTCCTCCGCGAGATTCTGGCGCTGCGTCCGCCGAATTTGCGTTGGGTTTTCGTGGAACTGATGGACATCGACCTGCGCGACACGAAGGCGGCGGGAATTACGCGGCGACTCGTTTCGTGGCACGATGAATTGCACACTGGCATGGTGAACGAGCGCATCGAGGAGGCCGTGCCCGAGGCTGAGCGGGACTCGCTGCAACGCTCCCACATCGTCTTGCGAATCAGGCGGGCATTGAATCTCGGACGCTGCTCGGATTATCTCATCGGCAAAATGACGAAGAATAATTTTGGCCGTGAAAAGAGCTGGGGAAAGCAGATGGGCTACTCCGCTGGCGACGCCGACGATGTGGTGGAAGGCGCGAAACTCGCGACGTATTCCACCGCTCTCGCGGCTTGGAAAAGGGCCGGTCCGGCCCCGGCGATGGCGCCCGCATTGGCGCGCGGAGTCCGTGAGCTGGCGGCGGCGATTCGCGAAGCGGGCGCGACGCCGATCTTTGTTTCAAGCCCGTCCGTCGATCTGCGGCACCGCTTCGCCGGACTCGATGCCGGACCGGAACTGTGGCTTTTCAATGAGCCCGAAAATTACCCCGAACTCTTCGACGCGGAAGTGCGCGTGGATGGCGTGCATCTCACGCCGGTCGGCGCGGAGCGTTTCACGAAGGTACTTGGCGAGCGGTTCGTGCGCCGATTGAGTGAACCTCAGTGAAGTCGGTCGTGCTCATTTTCATTTTCTTCGCGTCCCTCGTTGGCTCTGCGGCTCTTATCTCTCGCGTCATCCCGGCTGCACCGATCCCGCAGTTCAGCGAAAAGCTCGCATATTTCACGGAGCACAAGGACGAGTTCGACACGCTCTTCATCGGATCGAGCCGCACGTTTCGCCAACTCCTTCCGTCGATTTTCGATCCGCTGATGGCGGCTGGTGGTCAGCCCACGCGCTCGTTCAACTTCGGGCTTGATGCGATGTTTTCGCCCGAGGATGCCTATGTGGCGGAAAAAATCTTTGCGCTTCGTCCGCAGCGGCTCCAGCGCGTGATCATCGAAGTCAGCGGGTTTAACCTCGACTTCGCCGCGCAGCCGGCAGAAACGCGCCGCGCGCTG
>JANLQB010000750.1:0-7217 GCA_031367565.1 Verrucomicrobiota bacterium | reverse complement strand
GTTCTCCAACCGAAGGATTATTTCGGCGTACTCGCCGTGGACGTGCGCTCGCACACCGTCGTCCCACTCGCGCAGCACGCGACGCGGAGCAGCGAGGAACAGAAAATCCTGAGCGTCACGGCGGGCGGAGGCGGCATCTATATTTACACGTCGCTCGTCGAAGCGTTCGGCCAAATCCGGGACATCCCGGCGCGCATCAAACACATCATCGTTTTTTCCGACGCGGCGGATGCGGAGGAAAAGAACGGCGGCGAGATGGGCGACGGCGCGCGCGGCGGCGGATCTTCGCTCGATCTCGCGTCGGCGATGCTCGCGTCGAAGATCACGACATCGGTCGTCGCGCTGGGGCTCGAGGCAGATAAGGACACCGTGTTTCTCCGCCAGCTCGCCGAGCGCGGGAACGGGCGCTTTTACCTGACGAGCGACGCGACCACGCTGCCGCAAATTTTCAGCACCGAGACGATGAAGGTCGCGCAATCGAGCCTGGTCGAAGAGCCCTTCCTCGCTGTGCCCGCAAAAAAGAGTGCGCTCACCGCCGGGCTCGATTGGGCGCAAGCGCCGCTCCTGCTCGGCTACAACGCGACGAAGCAGAAGCCGACCGCCGACATTCTCCTCGCGACCGAACGCGGCGAACCGCTGCTTGCGACGTGGCGCTACGGGCTCGGGCAGGCGGCAGCGTTCACGAGCGATGCGAAAAGTCGCTGGGCCGCAGAGTGGCTGGCGTGGCCGGGCTATGGGAAATTCTGGGCGCAGACGGTGCGCGGACTGATGCGGAAAAGCGATCAGGCGAGTTTTGAAGTGCAGAGCCGGGAAAGCGGTGACCGACTTTCCCTGACGATCGACGCGGTGAAGCCGGACGGCGATTTCCGCAATCAACTGCCAATCACCGTGAACGCGCTTGGCCCCGGCGGCGAAACGAAGACCGTTGCCGCCGGACAATCCGGCCCGGGCCAATACTACGCGCAGCTCGATCTCGCCCCGGAAGGCACCACGATCGTCTCGGTGAACTCGCCCGATTTGCCAGACGGCGGCTACACCTTCGGCCACACGCGCAGCTACCCGCGCGAGTTCCTTTCCACGGACACCAACGAGCCGCTGCTGCGCTCACTCGCCGAGATCACGCACGGGAAATTCGCGCCGACGCCTGCGGAAATTTTCGCGCGCCCGGAGATCGCCGCACCGCAACGGCGGGACATCACCGATTCATTGCTGATCGCCGCGCTGACGCTCCTGCCGCTCGATATCTGGATGCGGCGGCGGCAGTGGAAACGCGCGCTGGTGGGTTGATCCGGGGAACGGACGCGTCTCGCGTGCTCCCCAGATTTCACCGAGCAGCGGCGAACGCCGCGCGCCATGCCTCGAACGTGCCAAGATGCACCCGCACGACTTTGGTCACGTCTTCGGTGTATCCACCGGCGAGCACCCACGCGATGGGGATGCCGTGCTCTTTCGCGAAGGCGAAAACGCGCGCATCCCGTGCGCGGAGATCGGCGTGATCAAGCGCGAGCGGCGAGAACGGGTCTTCGCGATAGGGATCGGCTCCGGCTTGGTAGATGAGCACGTCTGGCTTTCGCGCCGCGATCAGCGGGAGGGCTTCTTCCAGCACGCGCAGCATCGTCGCGCGGTCGCAATCGGCAGGGAGCGTGAATGACTGGTGATTTTCACCGTCGTCGTGATGGCGCACCCTTACGTCGCGATACGAGATATTTTCCCAGTAGTCGTTTCCATAAATCGACACCGCGAAAAGCCACGGACGCGCGGTGGCGAGTTGCGCGGTTCCGTTGCCGTAGTGCAGATCCATGTCGAGCACGGCGGCCGTGCGGATTTCGCCGGCGGCCTGCAGGGCTTCGAGGGAAACGATGAGGCTGTTGAACGTGCAGAAGCCTTCGCCGTGATTGGCGCACGCGTGATGAAATCCGCTCACGAGCGCGGCTGAAACTCCATCGCGCAGCGCCTGCCGCGCCGCTGCGAGACAGCCGCCGCCGGTGAGCAACACGCTCGGGAAAAGTTCGGGCGACCACGGAAATTTTTGCGACTCGGCGAGTTCGCGCGGTTCGCCGGTTTTCACGGCGTCGATGTAATCCGGCGTGTGGACGCGGCGGAGATCGGCTTCCGTCAGCGGTGGCGGCTCGACGAGGCGGAGGTCTTTCGCTTCGCGTAAACCATCCGCGACGAGGCCGAATTTGCGGATCGGCATCATGTGATCTCCGATCGGCGCGGCGTAGCCGGGATGGTAAAAGACGGTCAGCATTGGGTGGGCGGGAGCAGTGGGACGACGGCGTCGTCTGCCGGAAGACGCGCAAGGTCGAGCAGCGGATGCGCCATGTCCTGCGGGCGAAATTGCGGGCCGTAGATGTCGTAGAGCGATTGAACCAGCGTGCGAATTTCCGCGCCACGAATCGTCGTCTCGTGCTCGAGGCCTACCCGCCGGATCACCAATTGAAACCGCACGGGCTGCGCGCCACCGCTCGCGTCGATGTCTTCGGGCGCACGAAAATCGGGCTGATGAAAATCCACGAATTGTGGGTCGATTTTGACGAGGCCCGCTTTCTCATATGCACGCAGTCGGATCGTCCGCTGGGGATCGATGCCGTCATCGTGCTCCATCTCCGCGACGAGCGTGATCGGCGCACTTTTCCCCGCGAGACATTCGCGTGCGATCTGGATCGGAAACGCTCGCATCCACCCGCCGAGGCCGGTGCGGCGAGCGGCGGGCGCGAGGAGATTGTGGGAAAGGTGGACGATGGCTTGCGCGCCATCGCGCGAGAGGATCGCGGTGTGATCGCGCGCGCCGATGAATTCGCCCGCGCGGCGCACGAGAATCATTTCGTAAAGAATCCGCGGCGCGAGGCTGAAGCGGAGCGCGAGCGTCTCGCGGCGTTCCATCTCATTTTTCGCGCCGAATTCCGCCCAGAGTTCTGCGTGGGCGATTTGAAAAAGCGGATCGTCGATCGTGCGGATGCGGTCGAAAGTAAACGCGGACAGATCGAGCCCGGCGGATTTCAAATCGCCAGGCGCGAGATCCGAAGGCCGAAAAGCGAGGCGGTCTTGCACGCCGAAAACATCGGGAGAAAAGCCGGGAGCGCCAACCTCGAATGTCGGCGCGGCGCCTTGTTTCTTCGGCGGCGCGGTGATTCAGTTGGGGATGAAAGCGATCAACCCGGAAGCTCTCCAGCAAATGGATGCGCAGCATTACCTGCATCCGTTCACGAATCACGACGACCTGCACGCGGTCGGCACGCACATCATCGAAAGCGGCGACGGCGTTTTTCTACACGACTCAAAAGGACGCAAGCTGCTCGACGGCCTCGCCGGGCTCTGGTGCGTGAACGTCGGCTACAACTGCACGGCGATCGTGGATGCCGTGACCGCGCAGATGCGGCGGCTGCCTTACTATCCGTCGTTCTTCAACAGCGCGACCGAACCCGCCATCCAGCTCGCCGGGAAACTCGCATCGCTCGCGCCGCCGAAGCTCAATCACACGATCTTCAGCAACTCCGGCTCCGAGGCGAATGAGACGGCGCTGAAGCTGATCCGCAGCTACCAGAAGCTGCGCGGGAAATCGGGGAAGACGAAGATCGTGACGCGCGAATTTGCCTATCACGGCGTGACGCTCGCGACGACGAGCATGACGGGCCTGCCGAGCTGCTACCTGCCGTTCGATTTGCCGCTCCCCGGCTTCATCCATGTGCCCGGCCCGAATGCGTATGCGGCAAATCGCGAGGCCGACGCGGTCGCTTACGGCCAATGGTGCATCGAGGAAACCGAGCGCATCATTTTGCGTGAAGACCCGGCGACGATCGCCGCGATTTTTGCGGAGCCGATTCAGGGCGCGGGCGGCGTCATCGTACCGCCAGCCGGTTATCTAAAAGCGTTGCGCGAACTCGCGCGGAAACACGATATCCTGTTCGTCGCGGACGAAGTCATTACCGGCTTTGGCCGCTTGGGCGCTTGGTTTGCGAGCGAGATTTGGGATCTCGATCCCGATTTCCTCATCCTCGCGAAAGGACTCACCAGCGGCTACCTCCCGCTCGGCGCGACGATGGTTTGCGATGAAATCGCGGAGGTGCTCCTGCACGGCGGCTACCTCGCGCACGGCTTCACCTACAGCGGCCATCCGACGAGCTGTATCGCGGGCTTCGCGAATCTCGAAGTGATCGAGCGCGACGGACTCGTCGAGCGCGTGCGCGATGACGTGGGTCCGTATTTCCAGAAAAAGCTCCAGTCCTTCGCGGGCCATCCCGCGGTCGGAGAAGTGCGCGGCTACGGCCTCATCGGCGCGATTGAGCTGATCCCGCGCGAAGGCAAAGCCGCGCTGACGCCGACTAGCATGCTCGGCATCCGTGGCGCAAAACTCGCGCGCGAAGAGGGCGTCATCGTGCGCGGCATCCGCGACCTGCTCGCCGTCGCGCCGCCGCTGATCATCACGCACGGTGAGATCGACCAGCTTTTTGCTGGCGTCGAAAAGGCGATCGAGCGGTTGCACGGCTGATCTTGAACCATCGACTGAGTTCAAAATCCGCGCGTTGTTTTAGATCAAGTTTACCCATCCGTTTATGAATCGGTTCCCTCATCTGCTCGCGACGATTGCCGTCGTATCTTTTGCCACTTCGCTGCGCGCAGAAAACTGGCCGCAGTGGCGGGGGCCGCGTCTGGATGGGACAAGTGTGGATGCTGCGCCGCCGACGCGTTGGAGCGGCACGGAGAATATCACTTGGAAGACGACGCTGCCGGGCTCGGGGCACGCGTCGCCGGTCGTTTGGGGTGATCGCGTTTTCACGGTGTCGGCGGACGATGCGACGAATGACCGGCTGCTGATTTGTCTCGATCGCGGGACGGGCGCGATCGTCTGGAAAAGTGTGGTGCTGACGGCGCCACCGGAGGCGATCCACCGGCTGAATACGCACGCGTCGAGCACGCCGGCGACGGATGGCGAGCGGGTGTTCACGACGTTTCTGGACAAGGATCAAGTGGTCATCGCAGCGCATGATTTTTCCGGGAAACCGCTCTGGCTCAAGCGCCCGGGCCGCTTCAGTAGCGTGCATGGGTTTTGCAGTTCGCCGATCGTGCATGGGGATAAGGTGATCGTGAATTGCGATCACGACGGCGATGGCTACATCGTGGCGCTCGCGCGGACGGACGGGCGCGAGCTGTGGCGGATCGAGCGACCGAATAAGACGCGGAGCTATTGCGTGCCGCTGATTCGCACGGTGGCGGGCCGCACGCAGATGGTGCTCTCGGGCAGTAAATGTGTGGCGAGCTACGATCCCGAGACGGGCAAATTGCTGTGGATGATGGACGGGCCGACGGAGCAATTCGTGGCGTCGCTGGTGTTCAATGAGAAGGCGGGACTGTTCTTTTTGACGGGGGGGTTTCCGCAGCATCACATCCTCGCGATCCGGCCGGACGGGCAGGGGAATGTGACGGAGAGCGCCATTGCGTGGCGGACGAACAAGGGCGCAGCGTATGTGCCGTCGCCAGTGGCGGAAGGGGATTGGTGCCTCGTGGTTTCGGACTCGGGCGTCGGGCATTGTTTCGCGGCGGCGACCGGGGAAATCGCGTGGCAGGAGCGGCTCGGCGAGGAGCACGCCTCGCTGATCGCGGCGGCGGGGATGGTGTATTTCCTGAATGACAACGGGACGATGAACATCGTGCGACCGGGCGCGAAGTTCGATCGCGTGGCGCAGAATGAATTGGGCGAGCGCACGTTTGCGTCGCCGGCATTTAGCGACGGGCAGATTTTTATCCGTGGCGAAACTTCGCTCTACTGCATCGGAGCGCGGAAGTAGGCGGGCGGCGATTTAGCCGACGAGCCACGTCACAGATTCCGCGCGCACGCGGCCTGCGGGGAGGTCTCTTTCTCCGGCGACGATCTGCTCGACGAGCGGGAGTTTGTCCGGGCTCTTGATGAGGAAGCACACTTTTCGCGCGGCATTCAGCAGGGGAAAAGTCATGGTGATGCGCTGGGGCGGAGGCTTCGGGCCGGTCGCGGGGATGAGGTTGCGCACGGTTTCATCGAGCGCAGGCGAGCCGGGAAAAAGGGAGGCCGTGTGGCCATCGGGGCCCATGCCGAGGAGGATGAGATCGTGGATGTAGCGGGTCTCGCCAAAACGCGCGGCGACCGCGCCGAGCTTGTCTTCGTATTCGCGCGCGGCGTCCTCGGGCGCGATCTCGCCGCGGATGCGGAAGATGTTTCCTTCGGGGATCGGGACGCGGTCGAAGAGCGATTCCTTCGCCATGCGAAAGTTGCTGTCCACATCATCGGGCGGCACGCAGCGCTCATCGCCAAACGTGATCTGCACGCGGTTCCAATCCACCTTGCGGCTCGCGAGCGCTTCGTGGATCGCGCGCGGCGTTTCACCTCCGGCGAGCGCGAGGCGGCAAAGTCCGCGCTCGGAGATTGCTGCCTGCACGATGCCGACGATCCATTCTGCGGCTTCTTGAGCGAAATATCGGACGGGAACGATTTGCGATTTCATCAAGCCGCTACATCAAGCGGCACGGCAACGAAAAGTCCAGCCGCGCACCGCCTTTTTTTAGCCCGGTGACGGTAAATTTCGTGAGCGACGCCTTGCGAATCTCGAGGTGCTCGCCGGACGGCAGGCCGAGGAGAAATGCGGCGAGGCTGCTGAAATCGGGCTCGTGCCCGACGAGCATGACGGAGGGTTCGCCCGCGAGATCGCGCAACTGATTCATGGCCTGCGCGGGTTGCATCCCAAAGGCGAGCCATGGCGCGGGTTCGACGGTGAGGCCGAGATGCGCGGCGACGATTTCCGCCGTCTGAAGTGCGCGCAGCACGGGACTCGTGAGCACGCGCGTCGGTGCGATGTCATTTGCCTCGCAGAAGCGCGCGACCTTTTTCCCCTGTCCTTCACCCTTCTGGGAAAGCGGGCGCGCGTCGTCCGTCTCGGCGAGCGTATCGGCATCAGCGTGGCGTAGGAGATAGAGTTCCATGTTCATGAGTGTGGAGTGTCTTGCGCCAAATCTCCACCGGCGGATGCGCGCCGCGCGGCTACATCACCATCCCGCCATCGACCGTGAGCGTCTGGCCGGTGATGTATTTTGCTTCACCGCTGGCGAGGAAGGCGACGGCGGCGGCGATGTCGGCGGCTTCGCCGAAAGTGCCGAGCGGGATCTGTTTCACCACGCCGTCTTTTAGCTCCTGCGGCAGTCCCGCGGTCATGTCCGTGTCGATGAAACCGGGCGCGACGGCGTTG
>JANLQB010000742.1:0-5656 GCA_031367565.1 Verrucomicrobiota bacterium | reverse complement strand
CTTCGTAGTAAACGCCGTCGTTGTTGTTGCTACCGTTACCAGACGTGTTTTCCACGTCGAATTCAACGAGCGCGTACGGATGAAGGGAAAATGCGCCGAGGAGATCGGTGTCGTCGAAGGCGAGGCGCAGGCCGATGTCGTGAGCTGTCTCGAACGCGTCGTTCGGGCTCATGTACGCCTTGTAGTAAGGATTCACCGAGACGCGGTTGGCGAACACGAAGTTCAAGCCCGCCGTGAAGTCAGACTCGAACCAGGCATTCGTCGTGGAGCCGCCGCCGCCGAAGACCCCGCCGGCTGCCGTCTTCCGGCTGTGAAAGCTGTTCCAGAAGCCGACATCGACGCTCACTTTAGTAAGTGCCCCGTCGCCCTGATAGACGCGGAAGCTGAGGTCGAGGTAAGGCTGAAGGATCGCGCCTTGGTTTTCCATCACGATACCGTGCCTGAGGTACATCGAGGTGATGTCGATGCCGATGTCGCCGCTGATGCAGGACTCTTTGCACTTCTCGATCATCTTGTGATCCTTGTCGTCTTTCCCTGCCGTGGCCGTGCCGGCGAAACTGATGGCGGGGATCGCGAGGATCGCCGTCGAGAGAACGCCCAACTTCGCAATGATTTGATTGCTCATGGTTTAGTTACTTTCTGTTTTCTTGGTTTGGTTTGGTTTGGTTTTGGTCGCCACCCTAACGAGCAGCGGTGTGGGGCTTAGCAGCGGTGCAAAACCCGCGCAAACACTTTTTTTAGGTCAAATCCGGGTCCCGCCGACGCCTGCGGTCCCGCGAGCGCGGTGCAAATCGAGCCATCCGCTTTGCCCATCTTGGGAAATCTTCTTCACAAAACGCGTCCGCTTTTTGCCTACACCGCCGGGATGCGCGGTCTGGCACGCGCGAGAAAATCTTGCCCTTCCGGGAGGTCGGATTCATGAGACCTTCCACACACATGACGACGACTCTTTGGTGGACGCTCACCCTTTTACTCATGCTCGTCGGGGTGATCGGTACCGTCGTGCCGCTGCTGCCGGGGACGACGATCATCCTCGGCGCGGCGATCCTGCATCACTTCATGCTCGGGGAAGCGCACAGCGCTGGCTGGTGGACGATCAGCGGGCTGGGCGTGCTGACGGTCGCGAGCTTCGTGCTCGAAATCGTGAGTGGGTCGCTCGGGGCAAAGTGGTTTGGCGCGACGAAATGGGGCGCATTTGGCGGGATCGTGGGCGCGATCGTCGGCGTGTTCTTTTTTCCGCTGGGGCTTTTCCTCGGGCCGATGATCGGCGTGCTGCTGGGCGAACTGCTCGGCGGCAAGGAGTTGCTTCCCGCCGGAAAATCGACGTGGGGCACGCTGCTCGGGACGACCGCCGGGATGATCGGAAAACTCTCGATCGCAGTGCTGATGGTCGCGTGGTTCGTGGTCGCCGCGCTCGTCCGCTGACGCTCCCGCGCTTACAACGCCGTCGCGATCGCCGCGCCCATCTCGGCGGTGCCGACGCGCTGGGTGCCTTCGCTGAAGATGTCGCCGGTGCGCCAGCCGTTATCGATGACGGTGCGGACGGCTTGCTCGATGGCGTCCGCGGCGGCGGGTTCGCCGAGGGCGTAGCGGAGCATCATGGCAGCGGAGAGAATTTGGGCGATCGGGTTCGCGATCCCCTTCCCCGCGATGTCAGGCGCGGTGCCGCCACTGGGCTCGAAAAGGCCGAAGCGTCCGAGCGGCGTTTCTTTTACGCCGAGACTCGCGCTCGGGAGCATGCCGAGCGAACCGGTGATCATCGCCATCTCGTCGCTCAGGATGTCGCCGAAAAGATTCTCCGCGAGGATCACGTCGAAACCCTTCGGATTGCGGATGAGCTGCATCGCGGCGTTGTCCACGTAGAGATGGCTGAGCGTCACGTCGGGATATTGCGCGGCGATTTCGATCACCGTCTTGCGCCACAGCACGGAGTTTTCGAGGACGTTCGCCTTGTCGATCGAGCACAACCGTTTGCCCCGGCCCTGTGCGGCCTTGAAAGCAACGTGGGCGATCCGCACGATCTCGCTCTTCTTATAAATCATCGTGTCCACCGCCACGGTCTCGCCGTTCTCCTCGCGGCAGTATTTCGGCTGGCCGAAATAGAGACCGCCGGTGAGTTCGCGCACGCAGAGCACATCGAAGCCGCCCTCCACGATGTCCGCGCGGACAGGCGAGGCGTGCGTGAGTTTCGGGAGACAAATCGCGGGGCGAAGATTCGCAAAAAGCCCGAAATGTTTGCGCAGCGGCAGCAGGGCGGCGCGCTCGGGCTGCTCGCCAGGCGGGAGCGATTCCCACTTCGGTCCACCGACCGAGCCAAAGAGGATCGCGTCGCTTTCCCCGCACACCCGCAGTGTCTCAGCGGGCAGCGCGTGCCCATCCACGTCGATCGCCGCGCCGCCGACTCGCGCCTCCGTCATCTGGAAAGTGAGCGCGAATTTTTTCTCCACGGCGGCGAGGACAACCCGGGCGGCTGCCATGACTTCAGGGCCGATGCCGTCGCCGGCGAGGACTGCGATGCGGAAAGTTTTCATAAGGCGCGCGAGGGTAGGCGGCGCGCTGGTTTTGCCAACGGGAAATTGCGCCCGCAACGCAGACTTCCCACTCGCCGCGCGAAGGTTCACCGTCCCGTCTCCCAAATCGTCGAGCTGCTCCATGTCCTGCACATCACCCATCCGCTACGCGTTCCTCGTCGTCGCCCCGGCATTGCTCTTCGCGGCATGCCGCACCACCGAGCCGCGCATTTCCGAGAAAGCACCGCCACTCGTGCAAGCCGCGCAGGAGTTGAAATACGGCCGCAAAATCACTCTTCCCGCCGAAGAGCGCGCGGGGCTTTATCTCGATGCCGCCGCGCTCGCTTCCGCCGAGTTCGCGGATGCGGCAGCGGAGCCGAAAGCGCGCACTCTATATAACACCGCCGCCGCCGAGCTGACCGATCTGCTCCGCCATCACGACGACGGCCAGCTCTGGAATCATCCCCTCACCCTCGCTGCGAACGGCAAAACCTACCGACTCACCTTCCAGCCCGGCACGGAGCAAGGCGCATGGAAACCGGATTACTTCACCGATTTCAAACCCGCCGCCGACATCAAGCGAAAGCATCTCCGCCGCGATGTCACCGAGCCCGGCGTCGGCGGCACGCTCGTCGGCTTCCGGAAAACGCCCGGCCGCGCGCCATTCGAGCCGCGCGCCGGCTTCGTCGCGCCCGTCACCGCCACGCTCGATTTCCAGGGAAACAACGCCGCCCTCACGCTCAACGATCCCGCCAAACGCCGCACCACACGCATTCGCGGTGCGACCGAGCCGCTCGCCGCCGATTTCACCGCGCCCATCGCCGCGCGCCCCGTGCGCAGTGAATTGTGGAGCGGCCTCATGGGCCTCATCGAAGGCGAAAAATATCTCGGCCCCACCGGCCTCTTCATGCTGCATCCGTACGACCCGGATCGCATCCCGGTCCTGCTCGTCCACGGCCTCGCCTCCACGCCGCAGATGTGGGGAAATGTGATCAACGAAGTCGAAGCTGATCCGCAACTGCGCGGACGATTTCAATTCTGGATTTTCCGCTACCCGACCGGCGTCCCCGTCAGCTACTCCGCGTTGCGCTGCCGCGAGGAACTGGCGCGCGTGGCCAAGCGGAATGGGCTCCCGCGCGGCGTCATCATCGTCGGCCACAGCATGGGTGGCCTCCTCGCGCGGATGCAGGCCGTCGAGTCCGACCGAGTGATCTGGGATCGCACCTTCGGCAGAAAGGCGGACCGCCTTTACGCAAAACTCCCCGCCGATCATCTCGTGAAACGCGCCCTCATTTTCCACTCGAACCCCGAAGTGAAACGGCTCGTCTTCATCTGCACTCCGCATCGCGGCAGCGAGATGGCGCTCGGCTCCATCGGCGCACTCGCCATGCGCCTCATCACCATCCCCGCCTCGCTCGCCACCACGCTTCAGGAATCCCTCGGCGACGTCCTCCAAACGGTCGGCGGGAAGAGGCAGATCCCCACGAGCATCAACAGCCTCTCGCCGAAAAGCACCACGCTGCTCGCCATGAATACGCTCCCGATCCGCGCGCCGTATCACTCCATCATCGGCGATTGCGGAAAAGGAAACTCACCACTCAGCTCCGACGGCGTCGTTCCGTATCGCAGTTCGCACGTCGACGGCGCGCAATCCGAACTCATCGTCCCCGGCCCGCACGGCGCTTACGAAGTGAAAGAGACGATCGCCGAACTCGTCCGCATCCTGCACCAGCACGTCGAAAAAACCGCGCCGTCCAAACGTCCGCGCTCCCCAAAAACCAAACCATGAGAACGAGCCAGATCATCAAAGCCGCGAGCAAACTCGCCAAGCCCTACCGCGTTACAAACGGTAAAAAGTTTTACCTCAAAGACTACGACCCCGGCGACACGGGCGATCTGAAATCCGAGGAAAAACCTCGCGCCGCCGAGGCGCTGAAAGTGGGCGTGCAGGCGCTCGCGGAATTACAGGACGTGCTCTACGCGCAGGATCGCTGGTCGGTGCTCCTCGTTTTCCAGGCGATGGATGCCGCGGGAAAAGACGGCACGATCAAACACGTCATGTCTGGCGTGAATCCGCAAGGCTGCCAGGTCACGTCCTTCAAAGTGCCCACGTCCGACGACCTCGATCACGACTTCCTCTGGCGCTGTATGAAGCAACTCCCCGAGCGCGGACGCATCGGCATTTTCAATCGTAGCTACTACGAGGAAACGCTCGTCGTCCGCGTGCATCCCGAGTTTCTCGCCGGCCAAAAACTCCCGCCAGAACTCGTGACCAAACACATCTGGGACGAGCGATTCCAAGACATCCGCGCCTTCGAGCGTTACCTCGCGCGCAACGGCACGATCGTCCTGAAGTTTTTCCTCCACGTCTCGCGCGACGAGCAAAAGAAACGCTTCCTCGAACGCGTCGAGCATCCCGAAAAGAACTGGAAATTTTCCGCGAACGACATCAAAGAGCGCGCCCACTGGGACGACTACATGAAGGCGTATGAGGAAACGATCCGCGCCACCGCGACCGAGGATGCGCCATGGTTCGTCGTCCCCGCTGACAACAAATGGTTCACCCGCGTCGTCGTCTCTTCCGCCATCATCGACTCCCTCGCCGCGCTCGATCTCAAATACCCGCGCCTCACCGCCGCCCAGCGCGCCGAACTCGCCACCGCGAAAGAAACCCTGCTCGCGAGCGACTAGCACCAGCCATGCTCATCGACACCCACGCGCACCTCACGTTCCCGGATTTCGCGAACGACATGGACGGTATCCTTGCCCGCGCGGCTGAGGCGGGCGTGACGCGCGTCATCACCATCGGCACCACTATCGAGAGCAGTCGTTGTGCAGTCGCGCTCGCGGAGAAACACGCGGACGTCTTCGCCGCCGTTGGAATCCATCCCGACCACGCCATGGAGGCCGCGCCCGATTTCATCCACGAAATCCGCGCCCTCGCCCAAAGCCCGCGCGTCGTGGCCATCGGCGAGGCCGGCCTCGACTACTTCCGCCGCACGCCCGAGCGCATCGCCGCCGAGAAAAGCACGCAAGCCAGCGTCTTCACCCAGCAACTCGAACTCGCCGCCGAACTCGGGCTCAACGTCGTCATCCACGAACGCGATTCCTGGGACGACACCCTCGCCCTCCTCGCGCCCTTCGCC
>JANLQB010000738.1:0-8184 GCA_031367565.1 Verrucomicrobiota bacterium | reverse complement strand
CGGCTTCGACCGACGTGCTCATGCGCTCGCCACTCATGAAAGTGTAAGGCCCGCATCGCCCGTGAGCCATGCCATGAATTGCCCGGTCGCTTGACAGAACGCCAGCGCGCCACTTACCTGTGCGGCTCTTGCGCCAACTTCGCTCCAATCTATTCATCGCCATCGTCTCCCTGTTTGTCCTGACGGGATACGGGGGCGATCTTTTCGGCGGCTGCTGCTCCCATCAGGAACAGGCACAGGTGGAGCACGGGAAGGCCGCGCCGAAGAATCCGTCGCCCGAAAACAGCAACGGTTGTCAGTGCCTCTGCCACCAGATTACCATTCCGCTCACGCCGGAGCCGGTTCGGTTGGTCCATGCGGTTTTCGTCGAGACGGATTTTGCGGCGCAGCGGGATGAGTTCCCACCGGATGCGGTGCCGCTCGGCATCGACTATCCGCCTCAGCTCGCTTAGCGCCTGACGCGCATCGTCGTGCCCTGATGGGGACGGCGAATCTCGCAGCGTCAGGTTTTTCGCCCCGGCATCTCGTCGGGGTTTTTCGTGTCCGCACGTCCGCAGACACGCCCCGTCCATCCACCTTCTATCCAATCCCATGCTCACCCGAAAAATCCCACTTCTCACCTTCCTCATCGCCCTGCCACTCGCCGCCATCGCTGCGGAAAAAGAGGGCGAATCCATCACGCTCGCTGCCGCACTGGCGCGCACCCTGCGCGGCAGCCCGGAACTCGCAGCCTACAACTTTGAATTGCGGGCCGCCGAAGCGCGCATCCTCCAGGCTGGCTTGCGTCCGAACCCGGCAATCGCGCTCGACATCGAAAATCCAACCGGTTCGGGCGCATACAAGAGCGGCGACCAAATGGAAAACACGCTCACGCTGAGCCAGCTCATCGAACTCGGCGGGAAGCGGCCCGCGCGGGTCTTCGAGGCAGAGGCGGGACGGGCGGTGGTCGCGTGGGAGTATCAGGTGAAGCGGGTCGCGGTGCTCAAGACGACGACGATCGCGTTTATCGACGCGCTCTCCGCGCAGCGCCGTCTGGAGCTGGCGGAGGAAGTGGTGAAGGTGTCCGGCGACACCGTGAAGCTCACCGAGGAGCGCGTGAATGTCGGACGCGGGAACGCGGTCGAGTCGATCCGCGCGAAGGTCGCGGTGGCATCGGCGCGGATCGAGGTGGAGCAGGCCCGGCGCGACATCGCCACGGCGCGCGGCAATCTTGCGGCGCAGTGGGGTGCGAAGCAGGCGGATTTCGGTGCAGTGCGCGGCGACCTTGACCAGCACGCGGGTGCGCCTTCCCTCCAGAATTTGCGGCAGCGGTTGCTCGGCAATCCCGACCTCGCGCGCTGGACGGCAGAGCGCGAGCGGCGCGAGGCGATCCTCGCGAAGCAACAGACGCTCGCGCGCCCGGACATCACGCTCCTGGCCGGTCCGCGCGTGATCGGCAAGGGCGACGACGCCACGTTTGTCGCCGGTTTTTCCATCCCGCTGCCATTCCGCAATCGCAACCAAGGCAACATCGCCGAGGCTCGCGCCAACCTCGAAAAGATGACGGAGGAAAAGCGCGCCGCCGAGGCCCGCGCCTTTGCGTTGCTCAACGAAGCGTTTCAGGCGCTGACGGGAGCGGAGCGCGAAATCGCGATTCTCGAAGGCAGCGTCATCCCCGGCGCGCAGGATGCCGAGAAGCAGCTCAACGAGGGCTACGCCGCCGGGCGGTTCACGCAGTTCGAGGTGCTCGATGCGCGCCGCACGCTGAACGCCGCGCGCGTGCAGCAAGTCCGCGCGCTCGCCGACTACCACAAGGCCCAGGCGGAACTCGACGCGCTGACTGCGCGGCCCACCGCACTGCCCAAACCCGCGGCGAAGCCCGCCATCCGCAAGAAATAACCCAACCCCAATTTCCATTTCATGAAGACCAAGACGTTTATCCAGACCATCACCATCATCGTGCTACTCGTCGGCGCGGTATTTCTCGGCAGCAAAATCCTCAACATCCAACCACCCGCGCCGCCCGATGAGCACGGCCACGGCGGTGGTGGACACGAAGCCCACGCGGATGCGGAGCCGGCCAAAGGCCCGAAAGGCGGACGTTTGTTCGGCGAGAAAGACTTTCAGACGGAAGTTACCATCTACGAACCCGCAGGATTGGAGCCCAACTTTCGCCTTTATTTCTACGAGAACGGCAAGCCGCTCGATCCAACCGGCGTCGGGGCGACCATCGAGCTGCACCGCATCAATCGCATCGACATCATCACCTTCGCGAAACAAGGCATGTTCCTCGCGGGCGAGCAGTCAGCGGTGGAGCCACATTCGTTTGACGCGAAGGTGGAAGTCGAGCGCGGCGGAAAGACTTACAACTGGGCTTTTCAGAGCCTCGAAGGGCGCGTGGAAATGGCCGATGAATCGCGCAAGAAAGCGGGTATCGGCATTGAGACGGCCGGGCCGGCGAAGCTGTCGATCAAACTCGATCTCAACGGCAAGATCGCGCCGAACGAGGAACAGATGACGCACGTTCACCCGCGGTTTCCAGGCGTCGCAAAACAAGTAAAGAAGCGCCTCGGCGACCAGGTCGCGAAGGGTGACGTGCTCGCCGTCGTCGAAAGCAACGAGTCGCTCCAGACCTACGAAATCAAAGCGGAAATCGCGGGCACGATTATCAAAAAGAACGTCACGCTCGGCGAGTTTGTTTCCGGTCAGGAGCCGATCTTCACGATCGCCGATCTTTCAACGGTGTGGGCGGATTTTTCCGTCTATCGGCAGGACTTCCCGCTGCTCCGTGAAGGGCAGACCGTGGTGCTCGAAGGCGGGCCGGGCATGGAAAAAGTCGAGGCGAAGATCGACTATATCTCGCCGTTCGGTTCCGAGAATTCGCAGACGATGCTCGCCCGCGCGACCGTGCCGAATAAGAGCGGCGAGTGGCGGCCGGGCCTGTTTGTGCGCGGCAGCGTCATCACCGATCAGGCCGAGGTGCCGGTGGCGGTCAAGGCGAACGCCCTCCAGACCTTCCGCGATTGGGATGTCGTGTTCATCAGCGTCGGCGAGCTTTTCGAGGCGGTGCCGGTGGAACTCGGACGCCGCGATGATGAGTGGGTCGAGATCAAAGCGGGCTTCAAGGCTGGCGACAAATACGCCGCAGAAAACAGCTTCATCGTCAAAGCCGACATCGGGAAGTCGGGCGCGACTCACGACCACTAAACGCGCCACTGCCATGAAAGAAATCAAAGCGATTCTCCAGCCCCACGTCCTCACGCGGGTCATCCACGCGCTGCATGAACTGCCGCACTTTCCGGGTCTGACCGTCCTCGACGCCGCGGGTCAGGGCCGCGGGCGCGGCCAAGGCGGCACCTTCGTGCTGACGGACGAGAGCCTCTTCTTCCACAAAAAGAAACTCCTCGAAATCGTCGCCGATGACGCGCTCGCGTCGCAGATCGTCGAGATCATCCGGAAGGCCGCGCACACCGGCACGCACGGCGACGGCCTCATTCTCGTCACCGACATCGAAAGCGCCGTGCGCATCCGCACCGGCGAAGTCCGCGGCGAAGCCCTCTAACCCTCCACCGCCATGCTCGACAAACTCATCCAGTTTTCCATCCGCCAGCGCTGGCTCATCCTGCTCGTCGTCCTCGGCGTGAGCGGGCTGGGCATCTACAGCTACCAGCAGCTTCCGATCGACGCCGTACCCGACATCACCAATGTCCAGGTGCAGATCAACACCGAAGCGCCCGGCTATTCGCCGCTCGAAGCCGAGCAGCGCGTCACCTTCATCGTCGAGACGGCGATGGGCGGGCTGCCGAAGCTCGACTACACCCGCTCGCTTTCGCGCTACGGCTTGTCTCAAGTGACCGTCGTTTTCAAAGACGGCACGGACATCTACTTCGCGCGGCAACTCATCGCCGAACGGCTCCAGCAGGTGAAAAGCCAACTCCCGCCCGGCCTCGAACCACAGATGGGACCGATCTCTTCCGGGCTCGGCGAAATCTATACCTACATTGTCGAGGCCAAGACCGGTGCGCTGCGCAAAGACGGCAAGCCTTACACCTCGACCGACCTGCGCGAGTTACAGGATTGGGTCATCAAACCGCAGCTTCGCAATCTGCCCGGCGTCATCGAGGTGAACACGCTCGGCGGTTTCGAGAAGCAATACCACGTCACCCCGCAGCCCGCGAAGCTCGTGGCCTACAGCCTCACCATGCGCGACCTCATGCAAGCGCTGGAGATGAACAACCAGAACGTCGGCGCGGGCTACATCGAGCGAAACGGCGAGCAGTGGCTCATCCGCACGCCGGGCCAGGTGAAAACGATGGAGGACATCGGCAGCATCGTGCTGACCACGCGCGACGGCGCACCGATCTACGTGAAAGACGTGGCCGACGTGGCGCTCGGCAAAGAGCTGCGCACCGGCGCGGCCACGCACAACAGCGGCGAAGTCGTGATGGGCACGGCGATGATGCTGCTCGGAGAAAACTCGCGCACCGTTTCGCGGGCCGTCGCCACGCGGCTGGAGGAGGTCAATCGCAGCCTGCCCGAGGGCGTCGTCGCCTTCGCGGTGTATGATCGCACGCTGCTCGTCGATGCCACCATCGAGACGGTGAAGAAGAATCTCTTCGAGGGCGCGGCACTCGTCATCGTCATCCTCTTCCTCCTGCTCGGAAACATCCGCGCCGCGCTCATCACCGCCGCGATCATCCCGCTTTCGATGCTCATGACGATCACCGGCATGGTCAATTTGAAGATCAGCGCGAACCTGATGAGTCTCGGCGCGCTCGACTTCGGCATCATCATCGACGGCGCGGTCATCATCGTGGAAAACTGCATCCGGCGGCTCGCCGAGGAGCAGCATCACCGCAAGCGTCTGCTCGCCGTCGGCGAGCGTTTCGAGATCGTCTTCGACGCCACGCGCGAAGTCATCAAGCCGTCCATCTTCGGCGTCTGCATCATCATGGTCGTCTATCTGCCGATCCTGTCGCTGCAAGGCATCGAGGGGAAAATGTTTCACCCGATGGCCTACACCGTGATGCTCGCGCTCTTCGCGGCGATGGTCCTTTCGCTCACCTTCGTGCCCGCCGCGATCGCGCTCTTCCTCGGCGGGAAAATCTCCGAGAAAGAGAACTTCTTCATGCGCGGCGCGCGGTTCATCTACGAGCCGGCGCTGCGGGCCGCTCTGGCGGCGCGCGGCATCGTCGTCACCGGCGCCGTCGTGCTGGTCGTGCTCTGCCTGCTCATTGCCTCGCGCATGGGCAGTGAGTTCATCCCGAGCCTCGATGAAGGCGACATCGCCATGCACGCGCTGCGCATCCCCGGCACCAGTCTCAGCCAGGCCGTGCAGATGCAGGACATCCTGGAAAAGCGCGTGAAGGAGCTCCCCGAGGTGAAGGAAATGTTCGCGAAAATGGGCACCGCCGAGATCGCCACCGACCCGATGCCGCCGAGCGTTGCGGACTGCTTCATCATGCTCAAGCCGCGCCATGAATGGCCGAACCCGAACAAGCCGAAGGCGCAAATCGTCGCGGAGCTGGAAGCCGCCGTGAAGCAGGTGCCCGGCAATAACTACGAGTTCACGCAGCCGATCCAGATGCGTTTCAACGAACTCATCTCCGGCGTGCGCGCCGACGTCGCCGTGAAGGTTTTCGGCGACGACCTCGCCGTGATGGCCGAGACCGCCGAGCAGATCGAGAAAGTGCTCGGCACCGTCCCCGGCGCCGCCGACGTGAAGACCGAACAAAGCACTGGCCTGCCCGTGCTGAGCGTGGACATCGACCGCGCCAAACTCGCGCGTTACGGCTTGAACATCGCCGAGGTGCAGGAGGCCGTGGAAATCGCGATGGGTGGGAAGGATGTCGGGATGCTCTTCCAGGGCGACCGCCGCTTTCCCATCGTCGTGCGCCTGCCCGAAGCCTTGCGCTCGAATCTCGATGCGATGCGGCGCATTCCCATCCCGTTGCCGAAGCGCGAGGAGTCCGACACCCGATCCCGCATCAGGCCAGTAGTCGCGAAAGTGGAGTCCGCCGGAAGCGGCAGCGCCTTCATCCCGCTCGGCGAACTCGCCGAATTCAAAGTCGAGCCGGGGCTGAACCAGGTGAACCGCGAGAACGGCAAACGCCGCATCGTCACCACCGCCAACGTGCGCGGACGCGACCTTGCCGGCTTCGTCGCCGACGCGCAGAACCGCATCAAAAACGAGGTAAAGATCCCCGCCGGCTATTGGCTGGAGTGGGGCGGACAATTTGAGAATCTGCTCTCCGCGAGCGCGCGCCTGCAAATCGTCGTGCCCGCCGCGCTGCTGCTCATCCTGCTGCTCCTCTTCACCGCGTTCGGGTCGCTGAAAGATGCGCTGCTCGTCTTCTCCGGCGTCCCGATGGCGCTCACCGGCGGCATCCTCGCGCTCTGGCTGCGCGACATCCCGCTCTCGATCTCCGCAGGCGTCGGCTTCATCGCCCTCAGCGGCGTCGCCGTGCTCAACGGCGTCGTCATGTTCACCTTCATCCACAAGCTGATCGAAGACGGCGCGACGGTGGACGACGCCGTCTTCCGCGGCTCCATCACACGCTTGCGGCCCGTGCTCATGACCGCGCTCGTCGCCTCGCTCGGCTTCGTCCCGATGGCCATCGCCACCGGTCCCGGCGCGGAAGTCCAGCGCCCACTCGCGACCGTCGTCATCGGCGGAATCATCAGCTCCACGCTCCTCACCCTGCTCGTCCTGCCGGTGCTCTACCGGATGTTCCATCGCCAGGACAAGAAGGCCGACGCGCCCGCGATCGAAGCGACTCCGCAGCCCGCGCACTGACCGCCCCAATCCGCAAACCAAGATCAACAAACCATGAAACAAACCACCACCATCATCGCCATCGCTCTCACCCTTGCCGTCGGAGCCGCAACCCCCAGCACCTTCGCGGCCGAGAAGAAAAAAGACGAACACGGCCACGAACACCACGGCCTGCCCGAGTCGAAGATCACCGTCCCCGCTGACGCCGCCGGCATTTGGAAGGCCATCGCCGAGCAGCAGAAGACGCTCACCGAGCAACTCGCGACATCGGCATTCGAGAAGACCGACGACACCGTGGGCGCGCTCGCCAAGCTCATCAACGCGCTCCCCGCCAAAGCCGCCGCCGACAAAGCGAAGATGGCGAAGGCGCAGACCAAAGCCGCGGTGAACGTCCTCGATGACATCCACCACCTCGCCGACGACAAAGCGAAGGCCAAAGCCGAAGCAAAACTCCCGCTGCTCGAGTCCGCGCTCAAGTCACTCCAGGCCAGCGTCCCAGCCGCGTAACCCATGGCCTCACATTCTCCCACGCCCCGCCTCAGCCCGTGGCTCCTCACCTTCGCGGCCGCCACGGTGCTGATGGGTGCGGGTGCCAGCGCGCAGATTGTTTCCGGCAATGACCCCGTGCGCATCGAAGTCCGCGTGCAATCCAGCCAGGATCGCAAAGACCTCGCCAAGTCCACCACCGATACCGTGACCCAGCACAAGACGCTCAACATCACCCTGAGCGGAAAAGCGAGAAGCCCCGAAGCCCGCACGGGCAAATGGACTGTGTATGCCCGCGACCTCAAAGGCAAAGACATCACGGCGCTCGAGTCCGGCGAATTCAAAATCGACTTCTCCGGCGGCGCGCAGACGGTCGAGTCGAAAAAAGTCAGCACGACCTACACCCCCGAGTACGCCCCCGTTTCCAGCAGCCGCGGGCGCAGCGGCGGAAGCGGTCGTTCCTCGACGAAAAAGGTCGCGGCGCAAGGCGCGAAGTATATCGGCTTCGGCGTCGTTGTGACCGACGGCGGAAAAACGGTCGGCGAATACTTCGACCCAGCTGGCCTCAAAGCCGAGGTGGCAAAATGACCGGCGCCGCCCGCTGCCAAATTGCGCTGCTGACCTGGCTCCTGCCGCTCCTTTGCGGCGGATGCGCTTCCAACTTCGCGCAACGCGCGCAACGGGCGACAGGGCTGCTCGACTTTCTCGACGGCAACCCCGGCGAGACGACGGTGCCGGTGGAAATCATCGGCAGCGGACGCGGACGCATCGAGACGGCGCACGTCCGGGCCTACGGCGAAAAGGTCTATGTCACTGGCTTCGTGCGCCGGGCTTGGCCGGGTGATCCGCGTCCGGGGGCGCACGTCGATGTGATGGTCGTCGATGCGCGCAAGAAGCTCGTGGAAACGAAGCTCGCCACCTATCTGCCACGCTCGATCCCGCAC
>JANLQB010000727.1:0-2972 GCA_031367565.1 Verrucomicrobiota bacterium | reverse complement strand
GCGAGTTGCAGCGCGATCGTTTCCGGGCCTTCCGCCGCCGTGTCATTCACGGGCACGACGCTCACCACGAGCGACGATTGGCCGGCCAGGATCGTGAAAGTTTTGAAGCTGCCATCATCGACCATCGCCGGGCTGAACGTGTAGTCGGCCGTGATCGTCGCGCTTCCACCGACCGGCGCAAAACGCACGATGAGGTCCGCCGACGTATCGCCCGTGCGGGTGATCGTGAACGTGCCATTCGCGCCGCCCTCGGTCGCGTCCGCGGTTTTCGCGAGCGTCACGAGCACGTTAGAAGAGGCGGTCCAGTTGCCGGAATTCGTGCCCGTGGTCACGGTGATCGGATTCGTAAAAGCCGCCGCGAGCGTGTAGCCGGGATACGTCGCCGTGAGCGTGTGCGCGCCTGTCGTGAGATCGCAGAGCGAGTAGTTTCCGTCGCTGTCGGTGTCGCAATATTTCGTGCCGTCGGTAATGAGCGCGCCGACGAGTGGCTGCCCGCCCGCGTCGATATTTCCAGTCACGACGCCGCGCCCGTGCGCGCCCACATTTACCACCACATGCCGCCGCGCGATGCCGCCTCTCATGTCGGAAACGGTGAGCATCACCGTCATCTGATCCACCATGGGAAAAGTGCGCGTGAAGACCAGTGTGTTCGTGCCCGCGACGCCGTCATTAAAATCCCAATGATACGCCAGCGCATCGCCATCGGGATCGCTCGCCGTCGCGGTAAAAGTGATACTGCCGCCCGCCGCGATCGTCGTCGCGCTCGCATTGAGCGTGAGCGTCGGCGGCTGATTTCCGGGGAATGGTCCGCGCATATATTGCAGATCGAGCGACGGCGGAGTGGTCGCGTTTTTCCCGACGATGGTGAAATGCTGATCGCTCTCGGGATCGGAATACGTGCGACCGATCTGGATGCCGCCATCGCTTTTCCCACCGGGCGAACCGGGCGTCGTATCGAGCAAATGCCCCGCGTTGCCGAGCGCGGACCAGTGATAGATCACGAGCGCGGAGTCGGCGAGTTGGGCGTTGTACGCCTGATGATATTCGACGTAATAATTCCGCACGGAATCCTTCGCGACGCGAAAGGCGTAGCGGCGACCATCTTCCAGCCGTGGCTGGTCGTAGGCGAAGATGCGATACACGCCGTTTGCATTCGCGGCGGGCCGGTGAACGTACGGATCGGAGAGCCAGCCGAGCGCGCGTTTGCTGATCGTATTGTAGTGCGCCGCGAAGCCGCCGCCGCCGCCCATCACGTCGAAGCTGTTGCCGTATTCTTGATTCGCGCCGCTGCCATAGGGCGTGCGGTCGGAGGTGTTCCAATAGTTCGCGTGATTGCGCCCGAGCGAATGCCCGCATTCGTGATTCAGCACGTCCATGCCATCCCACGAAACCCACACGCTCGCTCCCCCGCCCCACGAGATCCCGCTCAGCCGCGGCCCGCCATTCACGCGCACGATCGTGCAGGTGAACTGGCTCGAATCGTAGCCGAGCTTCCGCGCTTCCGCCCGCGCATCGCTGTGGACCAGACCGAGCCCATCGACCTCGCTATCCTTCGCGAGATACCACGCCTGCGAATGCGGCAGCGTGATGAGCGGGGTGACGGTGCTCGTCGTGGTCATGCGCCCATACGAACTCTCCACGTAATAGCGCGCGACATTGCGCATGTCGGTCGCCGCGCTGTCCTCGGTGTTCGGCGCTTTGAGCTGATCGGGATACGTGATGCGGAGGTAAAGGCAGCGGAAATTGCCGATCGCATTCGCCGAAGTGCCGGGGAAATTGTCGTAGAGAAACCCCGCGCCGCCGGGGCCGCTGGCCTGAAGGAAAGTGCGATAGTTTTCTTCGAGCACATGGACATGGGCGCCATGGCAAAGGCGGATGACCTCTTCACCGATCTCGACCGTCGGCGTGTCATCCGTCACCGGTGCATCCGTAGCGGAAATGGGCGTGGTCAGTTTTGAAACGGGGCACGTCGCGACGAGTTGCTTCGTCGCCGGGATGCGTTCGCCGCGCTCCAATTGCCGCACCGGATTTTCCGCGACCGCGAATTCACGATCCACCGCGACGCCGCGCAATGGCACGTTTTGTTTCGAGTTCAGCGTCGCCATTTCTCCAAAGACGCGCGCCTTCAAACTCTCGCCTTTCGCCGTCTCAAAATAACGCAGCGTCAACTCCGTCCCCGGCGCGACTTCGCTCTGCGGCCGGCCGCGATACACATTCAGATTTCCCACCCCCGACACGGGCCGCTCCAATTGCTCCACGATTTCCTGCGGCAAATCCTGCGCGATCACGCGCGGCACCGCCTGCTCCAGCGCCCGCTGCGGATCGCGCGCGATGAGTGCTTTGAACTCCGTCCGCCGCTCCGCCGCCAGCCGCACGCCTTCGATTTTCATCCCGTCGCGAGTCGCGATGTCCGCCGCTTTCCAGCGCTGCGCCCAGTCATTGAAAGCGACCACCTTCTTGAAATCGGGAACTGGCGGAGCGGCGAGAGTCGTCGCGCCGAAGTCTGCCGCAGCGACCGCATCCAAAAAAGGACTCGCAGCTTCAGGGTCCGGCTCTGGTGAAGACGCAGGCGCGACGGTCAACGGTGTCGCCGGATACGCACCCTCACGAACCGGCCGGATGGAAACGAAAACCGCGAGCGCCACGGCGGCGAAAACCGCAATAGCAGTGATTGATTTCTCCATGGGTGGCTCGGGGGTAATGTAGGAAAACTGCGATGCTGGCGGCTCTCCTGCATGGCGCAAATCGGATACACGCCAGGCCACCCGTCCGCAATTGAGATGCGCGAGAAAAACCCCTCCCAATCGCCAGACGCCATGGAACGGCGTGCGTCCCGCCGCTGATCGAAATCCTTCGCGTAGCGCAAACCTTTAGCGCAGTCCCGTCGGACAAATTATGGCGCTGCGCGCAGTGCGCAGTGGTGTCAGTCGGCGGCGAGACGCGCGCCGCTCCATGCCAACCCGCCTATATGC
>JANLQB010000702.1:0-4022 GCA_031367565.1 Verrucomicrobiota bacterium | reverse complement strand
GCAATTCCGTTCAGGAAATGTCCCGTCGCCTGCTTGCGATCCGCTTCCTTTCCCACTGCAAATGGGAGGTCGCGCGGAAAACTCTCCTGCCTTTGGCAACCGATACGCACGCAGGCAAGGCAGAACTCGCCGCCGTCCGTGCGGTCGCCGGATTTGATGACCCGGAAATCGTGATTTCGCTCGTCACACAAGATCGTTGGAGAAATGGGACACCTGAGCGGCGCGAGACGATTCTCGGCTCCCTGCTTTCGCGCGAAGTCCATCTGCCGGGTGTGCTCGCGGCGATCGATTCGGGTACGCTGCCGCCGAGCGCGGTGAGCGCGCAACGGCGCGCGCTTTTTCTAAAACACAAAGACCCTGCAATCCGCGAACGCGCGGAGACGCTCTTTGGCAAAGCGATCGCGGGTGATCGCACGAAAGCCTTCGACGACGCGAAAGCGGCGCTCGCGCTGACGGCGAAGGCGGAGCATGGGCGCGAGATTTTCAAGACGCTCTGCGCGTCCTGTCATCGACTGGATCGAGAGGGCTACAATGTCGGGCCCGATCTGCTCGACATGCGGAATCAGCCGAAAGAGTCGATCCTCTTTCATATCGTCGTGCCGGAGGCGGAAGTCGCGCCGGCGTTTGCTCCGTATCTTGTCGAGACGAAGGATGGGCGCACGCTGAGTGGCATTCTCGCGAGCGAGACGGCGACGAGCCTGACGCTGCGGATGCCGCTCGGGGTCGAGGAGACGATCTTGCGGACGAATGTCACGCGGCTCGAAGCCACGCCCGGCTCGCTGATGCCAGCGGGATTGGAGGCGGTGATGTCGCGGCAGGATCTCGCGGACTTGCTCGGCTTTTTGAAAGGTGAACGGTGAGGCTTCATCCGACCGCGCGCTGGCTGATTTTCGCCCTCGCTTTTTCACTCCAAACGCTCGCCGTTGAAACACCCGCACCGACGAGCGTCACGCGCCCGGAAGCGCTCGCGACGGCGCGGCGCTATCTGCTCCACGCCTGGCGCGCGGAAAGCCGCAATGCGTTTCACGGCACCGATTCCGATGGAGTGCGCATCGACACGCCGGATGCGGCCTTTTTGCCAAAAGACACGCGACCCGGCTGGTGGCGCACCGACGCGAAGAACGTGGGCCTGCCTTACATGTGGGGCGGTTTCGATACGCCGGAATCCTTCGACGCGGGATTGCGCGGGGGGAAATGGGCGGGCGATATTTACACGCTGGAAAAGCGCCGGCTGCTCGATCGCGCGGTGAGCAAACACGCCGTCGGGATCGATTGCAGCGGGCTCATCTCGCGCTGCTGGAAACTGCCGCGCAGCTACTCCACGCGCGAACTCGCCGCGCTGTGCGAGCCGCGTTCCGATTTCGCGCAACTCCAGCCCGGCGACATCTTCAATCTGCACAATGCGCACGTGCTGCTTTTCGCCGGATGGGAGGATGCGCAGAAGACGCGGTTGTCCGCTTACGAATGCGGTTCGCCGCCGACTTGGAAAGTGCTGCTGAACACGATGCCGCTAAAGTTTCTCACCGACAAAGGTTACACGGCATGGCGTTATCGGGGGATGAAGGACTGAGTTTGCCGTCATCGTCCCCGCGTTCTCGTCCCTCTCATCTTCACCACTCATGCGTTTCCTCCTCACCGCCCTCGCGCTCACGGCATCTGCACTCGCTGCGGATTTTCCCGTACCTTTTAACACCGAGCCCGCGCTAGGCGGACCGATGCCACCGGATCAAGCGGTCGCCGCCGTGAAAACGCCGCCCGGTTTTCACGTCACGATGTTTGCCGCGGAGCCAGATGTGCAGCAACCGATCGCCATCGCCACGGATTCACGCGGGCGGCTTTGGGTGGTCGAGTGCTACACCTACGCGGAGTCGAAGGTGAACTACGACCCGACGCTGCGCGACCGCATCCTCATCCTCGAGGACACGGATAACGACGGGCACTTCGACAAACGCACGGTCTTCTGGGATCAAGGCGAGCGCTTAACCTCCGTCGAACTCGGCTTCGGCGGCGTCTGGGTCGCGGCGGCGCCGAACCTGCTTTTTATCCCGGACAGAAACGGCGACGACATTCCCGATGGCCCGCCCGAAGTCGTGCTCGACGGCTGGGACTACGGCCCGATCCGTCACAATATCGTGAACGGTCTGCGCTGGGGCCCCGACGGCTGGCTCTACGGTCGCCACGGCATCCTCGCGACCTCGCTAGTCGGCGCACCGGGAACGCCCGCCGCCCAGCGCACGAAGATGAATGTGGGCATCTGGCGTTATCATCCGACGCGGAAAATTTTCGAGGTCGTCGCGAATGGCGGCACGAATCCGTGGGGGATGGATTGGAACGAAACCGGCGACGCGTTTTTCACGAACACGGTCACGGGCCATCTCTGGCACTTGATTCCCGGCGCGCACTACGAGCGCATGTTTGGCGAAGATCCGAATCCGCACAGCTATCAGCTCATGGGCATGTGTGCGGATCATTACCACTTCGACACCGGCGCGGGCTGGACGAAATCGCGCGCGAGTTTCGACGGCGCGCCCGCCTCCACGAGCGACACGCTCGGCGGCGGCCACGCGCATTGCGGCGCGCTTATTTATCAAGGCGAGCAGTGGCCCGAATCCTGGCGCGGGAAATTGCTCACGATCAATTTCCACGGACGCCGCCTGAACGTGGAGCGCCTCGAACGCAGCGGCTCCGGCTACGTCGCGAAACACGAGCCCGACGCGTTCTTCTTCGGCGACCCGTGGTTTCGCGGCATCGACCTGATCCAGGCAGCGGACGGCGGAGTCTTCGTCGCCGACTGGAGCGACGCGGGCGAGTGCCACGACAACGACGGCGTGCATCGGACGAGCGGGAGGATTTACAAAATCACGTATGGCGATGGGAAAAGCGTGGCTGCGACTCCAGGTAGGGTGGGCGTCCCGCCCGCCGCAGTCGGCGTCCCGCCGAAGGCTTCGGATGATCCGGGCAAGACGCCCACCCTACCCGGAAACATCGCCACCTTTACCGACACCGAACTCACACAAGCCCAGCTCAGCGGAAACGGCTGGCTCTCCCGCACCGCGCGCCGCGTTTTACAAGAACGCGCCGCCGCCGAACCCGTGCGAAATTTCGCCTCCGGCGAACCGTCGCCCAATCGCGACGAAAACGCCTCCGATCGTCTGTTCGCCCTGCGCGAATCACTCCGCCGCGAATTCGACGGGCAGCGAAATGCCGCGCAAAAACTCCGGCTGCTCTGGGCGCTGCACGCGACCGGCGCGGATGATGCGCCGCGTTTGAAAAAGGCGCTCAACGACTCCGACGAAAACGTGCGCGCATGGGCCGTGCGGCTCCTCGCCGCGCAGGGTGCCGACTCCCAACTCGTCGGCATCGCCGCGAACGAACCCTCGCCAAACGTGCGCCTCGCGCTCGCCGTCGCACTTCCAAATCTAAAGCCCGGCCTCGCGGACCAACTCGCCTCCGCCCTGCTCGCGCATGAGGAAGACGCCGCCGATAAAAACCTCTCGCCCCTGCTCTGGTACGGGATCGAACGCAGCACCACGGGCCGCCTGCTGAAACTCGGACAGTTCGCAGTCGAAAGCCGCTTGCCCACGGTTCGCCGTCTCATCGCGCGCCGGCTCGCCGTCGAAATGCCCCGCAACTCCGCGCCACTCGCGGAACTCTTCGCCACCATCCCAAACGATGCCGCACCCGCGCTGTTCGGCGATGTCGTCGCCGGCATGGCGGAAGGACTCCGTGGCCAGCGCAAAGCGGACGCACCCGCAGGCTGGGATGGCTTTACCGCGAAGGTCGCAAAACTCGGCAGCGACGAAGCGCGCACGACCGCCCGCGACATCAGCGTCATCTTCGGAGACGGTCGCGCCCTCGACGAAATCCGCGCCATCGCACTTGATCCCAAAGCCGAAATCGCCAGTCGTCGGCAAGCCCTGCAATCGCTCATCGAAGCCCGTTCCCCCGATCTCCGCTCCATCTGCGAGCAGGCGCTCGACGTGCGCGATCTCGGCGGCGTCGCCGCACGCGGACTCGCCAAT
>JANLQB010000698.1:0-3116 GCA_031367565.1 Verrucomicrobiota bacterium | reverse complement strand
GCTGCCGGCCCATGTGTAGCGGCCTTCGGCGAAGATGCCGAGCTTTTGCGGGGTGATGCGGTATTCGAGTCCGCCGCCAGCTCCGAACGTGCCGGAGGTTTCGCCATTCGTCTGAACGCCGCCAGCGGCGAAGACGTAGGGGACGAGGCATGCGGAGTCGATCGGGTAACGGGCGATGACTCGTCCGTCGATGTTCCAGACGCCGTTGACGTCGCCGTCGTAGAGATTGCCTTCCACGCCGACGCCGAGGTAGCGCATGAAGAAATAGTTCACGGCGAGACCGCCGCCGAATCCGTCTCCGTGGGCGGAGGAACGGCTGTCGGTGTAGCTGCCGAAAACGTCGAGTTGGAGTTCGACGTCCTTGATGCAGGGTTCTGGCATGCTCTTGGCGTCTTTGCCATTGGAGACCATGGGCTGGCCGGCGAAGGCTGCGGTAGAGATTGCGAGCGCGGAGAGGGCGCTGATTGCGATGGTTTTCATTAGTTGGTTTGGTTTGGTTTGGTTTGGTTTGCGTCCAAAAGGCAACGCGTTCTTTTGGCTATCGTGATGGAATTTTCATGTAAAGGGAAAACTCCGCTCGCGCCGCCGCTTTTTGGCGGCGATGCGGGCTGCGGAAATAGCGGGATTCGTGCTTAGTTCGCAGGAAAGTGCCGATTTGGACGCCTCACGATTTTCCGTTTGTCTTTCGAGAGACCCACCGTAATATCGCCGCCCCACTTTTCCCGTCATGTTCCGCTCCTCGCCAGAGTTAAAAATTTTCACCGGTTCCGCCCATCGCGAACTGGCTCAGCGGATTTGTACTTTCATCGGGGTGCCGCTCGGAGATGCGACGGTCACGTCTTTCCCGGATGGGGAGACTTTTGTGAAAATTAACGAGAACATCCGCGGTCGGGATGTTTTCTTCGTTCAGCCGACGTGTCCGCCGACGAATCAGAACCTGATGGAGCTGCTTATCATGGTGGATGCGGCGCGGCGGGCGAGTGCGGCCCGGATTACGGCGGTGATTCCGTTTTTCGGCTATGCGCGGCAGGATCGGAAGGATCAGCCGCGGGTGCCGATCACGGCGAAACTGGTGGCGAATTTGCTGACGGCGGCGGGCGTGGATCGGGTGTTGACGATGGATTTGCACGCACAGCAGGTGGCGGGATTTTTCGACATCCCTGTGGATCATCTTTTCGCCTCGCCGGTGCTGCTGCGTTATCTGCGGACGAAGGAGCTTTCCAATACGATCGTGGTCTCGCCAGACGTGGGCGGTTTGAAAATGGCGTCCGCTTATGCGCAATCGCTCGGGATCGGGCTGGCGATCGTGGCGAAGCGGCGGAAGAGCCCGACGGAGACCGAAGCGCTGAATATCATCGGCGATGTGGATGGGAAGGATGTCATCCTCGTGGACGATCTCACGGAGACGGCGGGGACTTTGACGAGCGCAGCGCAGATGCTGAAGGCGCACGGCGCGAAAACGATCATGGCGGGAGTTTCGCATGCGGTGCTTTCCGATTTGGCGATCGAGCGGCTGAAGGCCTCGAAGATTTCGGAGTTGATCACCACGAACAGCGTCCCGGTGCGGACGGGCGACGGTTTTAACATCACGACTCTCTGCATTGCGGAATTGCTTGGCGAAGGCATCAAGCGCATCCACGATGACGAATCGGTGAGTTCACTTTTTGAGATCAGAAAACACGAAAAAGCATAGCCATGGCAAAACAACTAAAACTATCGGCGCAGACTCGTTCCGTTGTGGGACGTACTGCGGTTAAAAAAATCAAGGCGCAGGGACTCGTTCCGGCCACCATCTACGGCGGACACGACGAGCCGGTGAATCTTTCGCTGAACAAGCGCGAGATTTCGAATCTGCTCCTGCGCGCGACGAGCGAGCACGTGCTGGTCGATCTCGAAATCGCCGACGGCGCCGAGAAGAGCAGCCGTCTCGCGCTGATCCAGGAAGTGCAGCATCACCCGATCCGGCGTGATGTGTTGCATGTCGATTTTCACGCTGTGCGCGCGGACGAGAAACTGCACGCGGAAATCCCCGTCGAGCCATTTGGCGAACCTGCTGGCGTGAAGAACTACGGCGGCATTTTGGAAATCGCGCTGCATTCGCTCTCCATCGAGTGTTTGCCGAAGGACTTGCCGGAATTAATCCGCATCGACGTGAGCGGGCTGGGAGTCGGCGAGGCGATCCACGTCAAAGACATCGCGCTTCCCGAAGGCGTCGTCGCTCATGCGGATGGCGATCTTACGGTCGTCCGCGTGGCGGCTCCGAAAGTCGAAATCGAGCCCGCGCCAGGCGCTGCTGCCGGTCCTGAAGTCATCAAGGAAAAGAAGGACGACGCGGGTGCGAAGCCTGCGGCAGGGGCGAAAGCCGCTGCGAAACCTGCCGACAAGAAATAATCCCGCTCCGATCGGGACGCTCGATGAATGTCTTCGCCGAATGCACCACCGTGTTTCCGCCTCCTCGTGGGGCTGGGAAATCCCGGGCGCGAGTATGCGGGGACGCGGCATAACGTCGGCTTCATGATCGCTGACCGCCTCGCGGCAAAAAGCCGCGTTGAATTCCGCACCGAGCGAGATTGGAAGGCTGCGATGGCGAAAGCCGGCAATCTTCTGCTCTGCAAACCGCTCACTTTCATGAACCTCAGCGGAAAATCCGTGAGGGCTGTGAGTGATTTCTACAAGATCGCTCCGGCGGAAGTGCTGGTCGTCCTCGACGACACGGCACTCCCGCTGGGGCGGCTGCGGCTCCGGCTCGAAGGCTCCGCAGGCGGCCACAATGGCCTCAAGTCGGTGTGCGAACATCTCGGTACCCTCGCGGTGCCGAGGCTGCGAATCGGCATCGGTGAGGCCGAGCCGGGCGAAGCGATCGGGCATGTGCTCGGACGTTTTGGCTTGGAGGAAATGCCCGTGCTGGAACAGAGTCTCGACCGCGCGGAGGCAGCGATCGCGTGTGTCCTCGATCGAGGACTGGAATCTGCGATGAATTCTTTTAACTAACCAAACCCAACAACTACCCGAATGAAAAACCGTTACGAAGGACTCCTGGTCCTCAACATCAAAGGCAACGAAGACGGCGCGAAAGAAGTGATCGAGCGTCTCGAAGGCGAATTCAAAAAAGAGAA
>JANLQB010000651.1:0-1596 GCA_031367565.1 Verrucomicrobiota bacterium | reverse complement strand
CGCGCGGCTTCAGGAACGGATCGACGCGATGCTCGATGCGCGCTGGTTCTCCAATGGCGGGCCGCTCGTGCGTGAGTTTGAGGAAAAGATCGCGCGGCATCTCGGGGTGAAGCATTGCATCGCGACTTGCAACGGCACGACCGCGCTGATGCTCGCAATCCGCGCGCTGGATCTTCGCGGCGAAGTCATCGTGCCCTCGTTCACCTTCGTCGCCACCGCGCATGCCTTGCAATGGCAGCAGACGACGCCGGTCTTTTGCGACATCGATCCGGCGACGCACAACGCCGATCCGGCGTCCGTCGAGCGGCTCATCACGCCGCGCACGACGGGAATCATCGGCGTCCATTTGTGGGGACGGCCTTGCGATACCGAGGCCCTCGGGGAAATCGCGCGGCGGCACCACTTAAAGCTGCTTTACGATGCCAGCCATGCCTTCGCCTGCACGAGCGGCGGCGAGTTCGTCGGGCGCTTTGGTGATGCGGAAGTGTTCAGCTTTCACGCCACGAAATTTCTCAACGCCTTTGAGGGCGGCGCGATCGTAACTCAGAACGACGCGCTCGCGGAAAAGCTACGGCTCATGCGGAACTTTGGCTTCACGGGATACGACTGCGTGGAGCACATCGGCATGAATGCGAAGATGACCGAAGTGTGCGCTGCGATGGGTCTCACGGGCTTGGAAAGCATCGACCAGTTCATCGCCGTGAACCGCCGCAACCATGCCGGCTATCGGACGCAACTCAGTGGAATTCCCGGCTTAGAAATCGCGGCTTACGACCAAGCCGAGCGCAGCAATTTCCAATACATCATCCTCGAAGTGGACCCGCATGAATGTGCCTTAACCCGCGACGAACTGCTCGCCGTCCTGCACGCCGACAACATCCTCGCGCGCCGCTATTTTCATCCCGGCTGCCATCGCATGGAACCGTATCGCACTCTCTCGCCGGATGCCGGCCTCGCACTTCCCGAGACGGAACAACTCTCGGAACGCATCCTCGCACTTCCAACCGGAACCGCCGTAAGCCACCGCGACATCGAGCTCGTCGCGAGTGTGATCCACTCAGCAATGGGCGATGCCAGGGCGGTGAAGAAAGCGGCTCGAGCCGCAGTTCACTAGCCAGCATGCACCGGCGTCGCCGGTGTGGCATCGTTTGCGAAAGCGCGCGGATTCGAGCTGTTCTGACTACCCGATTTAGCGAGCAGCCTGTCTCCTACCCAAATAGCGGGGCGTTCGATCAGATACCAACTCAGTGCCCCGGCCGCAGTGCTGAGAACAAGCGAACTAGCCAGATAAATCCCGATCCCGTGTTGGGGGATACCCATGACGACTAGGCATTGCTGAATGACGAATGCGTAGATGTAGGTGCCGTAAGAATAGTCACCAAAGCGCTCCCAGTTTCGGAAAGGCAGTCTTTCAGCTAGAGATAGCAGCAAGTAAGGCAATGCGAGCGGACAGAATACACGCCCCGCACCGAGCGGCATCGAAGCGGCGAATCCCACGAGGACGATGGAAAATATGCGTGCATTCCAGACTCTCTGACTACCGACGAGGAAATGTGCCACCACTCCCGCCGCGAAAGGCAGCGCTACATTTGGACC
>JANLQB010000649.1:0-3316 GCA_031367565.1 Verrucomicrobiota bacterium | reverse complement strand
GACAATCTCTTTGGCGTCAGCCCACTGCAATTGCCCGCCGCCGCCACGATCGTCTCCGCGCAATTGCGTCTGCACACCGGCACGGCCACCACCGATGGCACGACGCAACCCGTCGCAGTCCATCGCTTGCGCCAGCCTTTTACTGCGGCCTCGACGTGGGACTTGCTCGTGGGCGGGATCAGCACGGACAACGTTGAAGCGGCGACCGCTGCGGAGTTTATCGCTACGCCACGTTTCGCGCGCGATGCCGTCCGTTTCGATGTCACCGCGACGCTTCAGGATTTCGCCGCCGGCGGGACGAACGAAGGCTGGTTGGTCACGCTGCCGAGCACGGACTCGTGGCGTTTCGTGCTTTCGGAAAATGTGGCGACCGTTGCCTCGCGCTCCGCGCTTCAGGTGACAGTGGCCGCGAGCGAACTCTCGCTGGATTCCGCGCTTGTGCGCGTGAGCGAAAGCGCAGGCAGCGTGACGCTCACCGTCCACCGCACCGGCGCGCTGAATGCGACCGCGGTGTGCGATTTCATCACGCTCGATGGCACCGCGCACGCAGGCCGCGACTTCACCCCAAAACAGACCACGCTCTTCTGGGCGGTTGGCGACGCGACCGATCGCACGGTCGCCATTCCGATCCGCAACAACCCGCAGCGCGAAGGCCGCGAAACTTTCACGGTCAAACTCCGTATGCCCGCTGGCATCGGCAAAATCGGTGCGATCTCGCAGACGACGGTAGCGATCGTCGAAGCAAATTGACCTTGCCTCGGCGCGGAGTTCGATCATCGTCCGCAGAATTGTTATGGCTTCCCAAGTCTTCCCCCGGTTCGTAGCCGCCCTCTCCGGCGTGGCTTTCCTTCGGTTGTTCTCCTGTAGCGCGCTCGCCGCACCTCCGACGTACGATCATGTCGTGATCGTGATGGAGGAAAACCATTCACTCACTCAGATCATCGGCAACCGAACCGAGGCCCCTTACATTAACCAACTCGCGGATGGTGGTGTTTCTTTTAATGGCATGACTGGGGTAATCCATCCCAGTCACCCGAACTATTTGGAATTGTTTTCGGGCTCCAATCAGGGCGTTACAGACGACAGTTCCGGTTACTCTTTCTCGACTCCAAATCTCGGAGCGGCGCTCATCGCGAGCGGGCGAACCTTTGCTGGCTTTGCCGAAAATTTGCCGGCGATCGGTGACACCACAACGAATACATCTTTCGACGGTCTCTACGTTCGTTACCATTGCCCATGGGTTCCATGGGTGAGCACGGTGACGCCTCTGCCCGCTAATAAACTCGCGCCGACCGTGCATCGTCGCTTTGCGGATTTTCCAGCGAATTTCGCGAGTCTCCCCACCGTCTCGATCGTCGTTCCAAATTACATCCACGACATGCACAGCGGTTCGTTTCCGGTGAAGGATGGCGACACCTGGTTAAAAAACAATCTGTCCACCTATGCTGAATGGGCCAAGACCCACAACAGTCTGTTAATTGTGACTTGGGACGAGGACGAATTTCAGACCGCAAATCGTATCCCGACGATTTTTTATGGAGCAAATGTCCGCAATGGGTTCAACGGAGGCGCGTGGACTTTGCATAACATCTTGCGAACGATTGAGGACATGTATGCCCTCCCTCATTCGGGTCGCTCGGCGTTCGTGTCTCCGATCACGGGTGCGTTTTCCGGAGAGAGCCCCGTCGGCACTCTGACTTTTTCCCAAGGCGTGAATGGCTACGTTTCAGCATACGATACCCAGTTAAGTCAGGCATTCCCTTCGACAAGCTATGCGACCGCAACGTCGATAACTGCGGCCGCTCCATCCGCTAGCAATGCCGTTCAAGGGTTGATTCGATTCGAAAATCTATTTGGTAGCGGAGCCAACAGGCTGGCTGCGAACGCGCAAATTTTGTCGGCAAAACTAAAAATTACCACCAGCGGGGCCGCGGGTAGCCTGTCGCCTGCGAACATCGAGATTCACCGGATGCTAGTGCCGTGGACGGATGGCTCCACCTGGAACAGCCTTGTGGGTGGGGTAAGTAATAACGGGATTGAGGCAGCGCAGACTGCGGATTTTACCGCCGTCCCCAGTTTCGTCTCCACCCTTTCTTTCGACGTGACCGCTACCGTCCGGCAATGGGCAGCCGGTGCTCCAAACTATGGCTGGGTTGTCCAAGCTGTCTCCACTGATGGCTGGATTTGGTTGTCCTCCGAATCAGGTGCTCGCCCGACACTGGAAATCTCCTTTGCGACGAGTGAATTCAGTATCGATCCGGGAACTCCGACGATCGATGAAAAAGCCGGGAGTGCGAGCTTTACCGTTCATCGGACCGGTGCATCGCCGACGGATGTAAGTGTTCTCTACACGACTCAAGGGATCAACGCTTCCGTCAACCTCGACTATACCGCGACCTCGGGGACACTAAGTTGGGCGGCGGGCGATTTGAGCGATCGAGTCCTGACCGTGCCGATTCTTGCAGATACCCTGGTGGAGCCGGATGAGGATTTTTTCTTTTACGTATATTCCGCCACCGGCGGAGCAAATCTGGCAGCCAACTATTACTCCTATATCACCATCAGAGAGACACCTTTTAATAAGTGGCTCTTCTCGAAATTTGGAGCAAATGCCAACGACCCGATCGCTGCTGCCAGCGCTGATCCTGATGGGGACGGCGCTTCGAATTTGATCGAATACGCCACTGGCTCTGAGCCACGAAGCGCCTCATCCCTCTTCGCGCCACTGCCGATCTCAGGCAGTTCCCTGTTGCTGTCGTTCCGCCGAATGCCAGCGAATACGGACCTTGTCTATACGGTCCAGATTTCGACCGATCTTGTTAATTGGTCCGATGGCTCCAGCTATTTCGACGGCGGAAGTATTCCATCGAATGCCATGACCACGGAAGTCAGCCGGTCCGGCACCAGTCCGGAGACGATCGTCGTCCGCGACAACACGCCGTTCAGCGCAGGAGGGCCGCGCGCGATGCGGCTGCGAGTGACGCATCCGTGATGCGCCTCGCAGCTCCGTGTTCAGGCGCGGTCGCGATCTAAGAAACGGAGCCGCACCGGCATCCTTTCGTCAAATGTTCCCTGCTCGTTCCATCGTCGCCTTTTTTGCCTTGGGGTTGGTCGCTCACGCTGCCGTCGAACCGGGCGAAATTTTGATCGGCGAGATGAATTGCGTGGCGTGCCATGAGGCCGCACCTGTGGTAAAAGAGCGGCTCGCTTCGCGGCAATCGCCACGCCTCGGCGCCGATGGGGTGAAGCTGACGCCGCAATGGCTGCGCGCCTTTTTTGCGAATCCGCAAGCCACGCAGCCGGGCACGCTCATGCC
>JANLQB010000633.1:0-5343 GCA_031367565.1 Verrucomicrobiota bacterium | reverse complement strand
AAACGGAGAAGGATTTGGAGAAACACTGCGCGCCCGCCGTGCGCGGCCACATGAAGGATTTGCTGAGCTGCATCGCCACGCGCGGCAGGCCCGTCGCGGACATCGAGGAAGGATGCATCTCCAGCGCCTCATCCATCCTCGCCAACGTCTCGCTGCAACTCGGCCGCTCGCTCACATGGGACCCCGCGGCTTTCAAAGTGGTCGGCGACGACGAAGCGAACAAACTCCTCGCCCGTCCGTATCGCGCCCCGTGGGTGCATCCGACGGTGTAGGCGGAATTTCCGAATTCAGTCCGTGTGCTTCGGCGCGCGGATCGTGGCGGATTCGAGGTCGTCGGCGCGGCGTTGCACGATGCGATTAGCAACTTCGCTGACCATTTCCTCGATAAGCAAACGCAGGTGCGAGCCGCGGCGATAATCCGCGGGCGCGATGTGCCGGACACGATCGGCGTGGGTACTGAGCTGGTAGCACTTTTTGAAGGAACTGCGCACGGGGTCATTCGGATTATAGACTGCAATCGCGTGGCCGCCGTGCTGGCGTACGACGGTGAAGCAGGGGACATCGGTGGGCCCGTCGCCGACGTAGATCATGTGCTCGAAGGGCACGGGCCGCAGCTCGGCGGGCATGTGGTCGTTCACGTCTTGTGAGTAATCGAGGAGGCCCTTGTTGATGCGGAAAAGGAACTGCGTCTTCTGCGTGTGGCTGATAACGCAACGCGGGAAAGTGATGCGCCCGTCGGCGTCCTCGGCGAATTCGCAGCCAAACACTACCTTCACATGCGGCGCGAGCCGCGAGCCGTCGATGAGCGCCTTCAGCCCGCTGCTGATGATGTAGTGCTCGACCTTGATCCCGTGCGCTTCGTGCATCGGTGAAAGCAGGCCGCTCTTGAACTCCTCGAACATCTCCGGCAGGCCCGGGAAAAACTGAAGCCCCTCGCCGAGTTCTTTCAGCCGCGCATTCGTCGGGCGATCAATTTCGAGGTAATCGAGGAGCGCCTTCATGTAGGCGAGTTCGTTGTCGTAGCCTTGCTTCCCGACGAGGTCGTGGCAGCGGCTCCAGAATTTCTTGGGGTCGATGCCAAACGTCGGGAAGACCACCTCGTCCTGCATGTAATTCGGCGAGAGCGTCTGATCGTAATCGTAAACGAGCGCGATGGTATTTTGCAGGGCGGACATGGGGGAAAAGCTGAAAGCTGAAATCGGAAAAGCTGAAAGCTGAAATCTGAAAGTTGAAATGAAGATGGGCTAGGAAAGTGTGCCGACTGCCGCGATGAATGCGGTCATCCTAGCGGTGTCTTTTTTTCGGGGGGTGGACTCGATGCCGCTTGCGACATCGACGGCGAATGGGCGCACGACTTGCGCGGCCTCGCCGACATTTTCGGGCGAAAGACCTCCCGCGAGGATGATGCGCAGTCGCGGATGACGCTCCACGATTTCCCGCGCGAGTGGCAGGCCGATCGCTGCGCCGGTGCCGCCGTATTCACCTTCGACGTGCGCGTCGATGAGCACGTTTTCCGTGGAAAAATCCGCGATTCTTGAAATGTCGCCCGCATCGCGAATCCGCAGCGCCTTGATGAACGGCCGCCGGAGCGTGGCGAACGCGCGGCAGTAGCTGGCGTCTTCATCGCCGTGGAGTTGCACGAGGCCGATCGCGGGATGAAGCGCGACTCGGCGGGCTTCTTCGAGCGAGGCATTTACGAGCACGGCGACCTTGGTGACGAAAGGCGGGAGCGTGGCGATCCACGCGGCGTTTTCATCGAGGACGATGTGGCGTTTTGAGCCGGAGAAGAGATTAAAGCCGAGCGCGTCGGCTCCGAGGGCGATGGCCGCTTCCGCGTCTTCGCGGTTGGTGAAGCCGCACATTTTCACCCGCACACGACCCTTCATCCGCGCGGGTCCGAATCGACCACGCGACCTTCCACGCGCTTCATGCCGCCTTGCGTATCGGCATGCGTCACCACGCGATACTGGCCGTCGTTTCCCTTCACGAAAGCGCTCAGAGCCCAGTTCACGATGCTGATGATGAGTGCGCCGAAGAACGCCGTCCAAAATCCGGGCACACGAAATCCCGGCACCAGCTCGCCGACGAACCAGAGCATGAGCGCATTCACCACGAGGATGAAAAAGCCCAGCGTCGCCAGGATAAATGGCAGGCTGAGCAGCAGCATGATCGGGCGGATGATGGCATTGATGACGCCGAGCAGCAGCGCCGCGATGATGAGCGGGAACCAGCCATCGGCGGTGATGTCGGTGAGCTGCACGGCGATCGCCACGGCGATCGTGGTCACGAGCCAGCGCGTCAAAAAGGATTTCATGCGGCGAGCATACTCGTGCGAATGCGCATTCCAAGCATTGCGCGCACTTCGCGCTTCTCACCGCGATGCGATCGTATAACCATCCGCGTTGTGCCTCGCCTTTTGAAGTTGCTCGTTGTTGTCCTTTTGATCGCCGGAGCCGCTTTGCGCGCGCAGCAGTCGGGCACCGGCGACGACTTGGAAAAGCGCCGCCAGTTTCTAAAAGCCCGCGAGGAAATGCGCACGGTCCCGGCCACGCCGTCGCCCGATGCGACGCCAAAGCCGAAGCCCAAACCGCGTCCGATGCCCGAGCCGGAGGCCACCCCCAAACCAAAGCCGGAGCCGGAACCAACCCCTCGCCCAAAGCCAAAACCCGAACCTGAGGCGACTCCGAGGCCAAAGCCAAAGCCGAAGCCGGAACCGGAAATCACGCCGCGTCCAAAACCGATTCCCCAGCCGCCGCCCGTCACCCCGCGTCCCGTCACCCCGCGCCCGCAACTTCCCCCGACCGATACGCCGCCCGCCACCGTCACGATCGAGAAACGCGAGACGCTGGATATTCAACCCGCGCCTCCCGTGGGCTGGTGGGAAAAGTGGAAATACCTTTCGCGCCCGTTGCGCGCGGAGATCGACCGGCCCAGCGTCCGCCGCAGTCGCTGGCGCTACATCGTCATCCACAACAGCGGCACGCGGCAGGGAAATGCGAAGGCATTTGAATACTACCATCGCAACGTGCGGCACATGGTGAACGGGCTCGCGTATCATTTTGTCGTCGGGAATGGCACATCGTCCGGCGACGGAGAGATCGAGATCGGCAATCGCTGGCGTGGGCAGATTCAAGGCGGGCACGTGCACAGCGATTATCTGAACAACATCGCGGTCGGGATTTGCCTCGTCGGCGATTTTAATCGCGACGTGCCGACGAAGCGGCAACTCGAAGCCACCGAGGAACTCGTGCGCTACCTGCGCGTCCGCGTCGGCAAGATCGATCACAAATGGGCGATCGTGAAAGCGCACCGCGAGATCAATCCGCCGCGTTGGCCGACAGACTGCCCGGGTGATCTTTTCCCGTATCGCTGGCTGCACGGAAAATTTGACTGAAAATGCTCCTCGGCATCACCGGCGCGAGCGGATTCATCGGCGGGCGTGTAATCGACATCGCACTCGGTCGCGGTCACGAAGTGGTCGCGTTCACGCGTTCGCCGGAGCGCACGATTCCCGGCTGCGAGATGAGGGCGTTTTCGCTCGATGTCCCGCCGGATTTGCGCGGGTGCGATGCGGTGATTCATCTCGCGGGTGAGACCGTGGTCGGGCTTTGGACGGCGGCGAAAAAGCGGCGTATTTCGGAAAGCCGTGTCCTCGGGACGCGGCGAATCGTGGAAGCGATCGGCAAGATGGAGTCGCCGCCCGAAGTGCTCGTGTGCGGATCGGCCGTTGGCTTTTACCCGGACTCGGACGACCTGGAGTTGACCGAGATTTCGGGCGGCGGTGATGGCTTTTTGGCGGAAACGGTTCGCGCATGGGAAGCAGAGGCGCTGAAGGCGGAGCGGACACGCGTCGTGCGGCTGCGCACGGGCATCGTGCTCGGAAAAGGCGGCGGCGCACTCCAGGTGATGACGCCCGTTTTCCGCATGGGACTCGGCGGACAAATCGCAGACGGGCGGCAGTGGATGCCGTGGATCCATCTCGAAGATGAAGCGAGGCTCATCCTCTTCGCGGTCGAAAATCTCGACATCCGGGGCGCAGTGAACGCGACCGCGCCGTGGCCTGCGCGGAATGCCGATTTCACCCGCACCCTCGCGAAAACTGTGCGTCGGCCCGCGCTGTTTCGCGTGCCCGCCTTTGCGTTGCGGTGGCTCGGCGATTTCTCGCACGAGTTGCTGGATAGCAAACGCGTCCTGCCCGCCGTGGCGACGGATCACGGGTTCGGGTTTCAATTTCCCGAGCTGGAGCCCGCGCTGAAGAATCTGCTGGGCTAAGTCCGCGGGGAGCACTGGCCGGGCTGGCGGGATTCAAACCTGCGGCCGCTTCGTCCCAAACGAAGCGCTCGACCAAGCTGAGCCACCGCCCGATGGCGATTTCAAACTAGATAGGACACGGAAAATGGAGGGTCAGCGAAAGATTCTGTGCCCGATGGCGTAACCTTTCGCCGGCACGAACCGTCTCGATGAGACGATCGCATTCTTTACTCCATGAATATCCGCACTTTCTCCGCGCTCACCGTATTAGCCGCCTGTATTTTCCCGAACCCCTCGCTGGCACGGCTGGGTGAGACGGAGGCGCAGTCCCAAGCGCGCTATGGAGAGCCCACGCCGCAGTACGGGGCCCCGACGGACAGGGCACTGATGCCGGGCGCGAAAGAGGTGATCTATTTTTTCGAGGGGTGGCGAATCCGGGCTGCTTTTGTAAATAACGCGACGGTTCGGATCGAGTATGTGCATGGGCCGGAAGGGGGCGGCCCGAAGCCCGTTTCGGAGGCAGAGGCAAAGGTGATCCTGGATGCGGAGAAAGGAGCCTATAGCTGGCGGGAGCAGAAGCCGAAGACGGGAAGCAAGGATCTCAACGCGCTCAAGACTTTGTTTGATGGGCGGACTTGGGAGCGGGCCGACCATGCGAGGGCTACCCTGAAGGCAAATCTGCTGATGGTGCTGGAGACTCGCGACGCGGATACGCTGGAGAAGAGGCTCGTGAAACAAGCGGCGACAGGGAAACCCGCAGCGCAACCTACCGCCCCTCCGCCGAAGTTTTAAGCCGCCATTCGTTCTTTCGAGGGCGTCTAAAAAGTAAGTTCAAACTAAGCGAGCGAGCAGGAGTCGAGTGGCGGCGGTGGAAAGGGGTCTTCAGGAAAGATGACGAAGAGTTCAATTCTTCCATGCCTCTGCCGCCAGCGGTAACTCGTTGAGTTCCGCGCGTGCCTCGCGCCACGTTGGATAATGCTGATGGAGGATAGCGATAAAGCGGTCATTGTGCGTGGGCTCCAATAGGTGAACCATCTCGTGAACGATCACGTATTCGAGCAGGTCTTTCGGCTTCTTCACGAGTTCGGTGTT
>JANLQB010000606.1:0-3997 GCA_031367565.1 Verrucomicrobiota bacterium | reverse complement strand
GCATTGCCCGCATCCACTTCCGGCCCATTGCTGATCACATCGCCCCACACCGCCATGATCGCGTCGCCGATGAATTTATGCAGTGTGCCGCCGTGATGATTCACGCACTCGACCATCTCAGTAAAATACTCGTCGAGATGCCCGATGATCTCGTCCTCCTCCATCGTCTCGCTCATGCTAGTAAAGCCGCGGATATCCGAGAAAAGAATCGTCACCGGTTTGCGTTCGCCGCCGAGCGTCAACTCGTCCGCCTTGGCCAGTACATGCTCCAGCACCGCCGGGGAAAGATAGGATGAGAAGGTGCGCTTGATCCGCTGCCGCGCCGCTTGTTCCTGTAAGACGCGGCTGCCTGTCGTGCCGAAATGCAAGAGCACGAAAGCGAAGAGCGGCGTCGCCAGCGGCATCCAGATATTGGCCCGGACTAACACCACGTAAGCGAGCACCAGCGCCGCCAGCACCAGCGCCGGAAGCAGTATGATGATGACCCGGAAATTCACCCGCTCCAGCAGCCACACACTGATGTAAGCGACGACCAGCCAGCCGAGCCACATCATCCACGCCCGCGCTTTTTGCAGGTAATCCTCGCGCAAAATGTTGTCGATCACGTTGACATGCACCATCGGGATCAAGCTGCGCTCGCTCAAAGGGCTCGGGCCGATCTCCGACGAACCCGTCGCCGTCAGCGCCACCACCACGATTTTGCCATTCAAATCGGGAAGATCGGGCGCGGGCCGGTTATTGTATTTTTCGGCCAAGTCGTGATGCAGCCGGCCGTAGCTCCAGTTCTCCACACCATCTTCCTCGTAACGGTAGTTGATCAGAAACCTTCCATTCGGATCGATGGGAATCCGGCGCTGCACTTGCGGGCTCTCGATATAAATCGCGTCGCCCGGCACCACCCGAAGCTGCGATGGCTCCAGCTTCCAAAACTGCATCAAAGTTTGCAGGGCAAAATTCGGGTAAATTTTCCCGTTCATCTTCAAAACCAGCGGCACTTTGCGACGTACTCCATCGAGTTCAGGAGTCGTATCGGCAAAGCCAAAGCTCGACACCTTGCGCAGAGGCTCGACCGGAATCAGCGCCGACCCGATCTCCGGCAGCGTCTCGCCACCTTGCACATTCGGCAGCGGCGCGGTGAGCCCGAAGTCCGCGCCCGGCAGCGCATTCCCGGCCCCCGCCTTCGCACGCGCCGAGGCCGTGATCACCGGCGCACCCACGGCCTGAATTCCTTCGATGAACGCCTCATCATTCACCGAATCCGCCTCGGTAAAAAGGACATCCCAAGCCACTGCCGCCGGATGCGCCACGGAAAGAAAACCCAAGAGCTCGCCATGCAAAAACCGCGCAAAAGGCCAGCGTCCAAACTGCATCTGCGTCGGATCATCAATCCCGACGAAGAACAGGCGCGAGTCGGCCTGGGTCGGCTTGAGATGCCGTAGCTTGATCAACTGATCGAGCAGCAAATACTCCTGATTCCGCCCCCAATCGAATCGAGTCAAAAACAGCCCCACGATGAGGCACAACACGGGCATATAAAGCACGCGGTTGCGCCACCATCCCGGTGGTAAAAACGATTTGGCCACGGCGGCATTTAGAAGGAAGCGCAGCATCCGACAAGTTCACTCATCCCGCGCCACTGGGCTGAAGACAGCCATCTACCCCGAAGCACAGGCCGAAAGGCTGCGACAGATTCGTGGTCGCGAACCCATCCAAAAACGCGCTGGTCCGGAAAACAAGCGCGACCGGATAATCCAGCCCGCCTCTGCCCGCCGCCGAAAAAGCAGCCGGCGATGGTCATCTGGAAAGGACGAACAGAGGCATTCAGGGCAAACGACCGCGAGGTGCAGCGATCAAAACGCGTCGATCTCGGAAGTCGAAAAAACCTCAGAAGTAGCGTGTCCATCGAGGATCGGAAACTCATCGACGCGACAGCCTGCAAACCTTCCGCGTTTAGAACCCGTCCAGCTCGTAGAGCCAGTCCGGTTTTCCACACGGTGCGACGGTGATGTGGGGGCCGCTGATGGATACTTTCCGCCCCTGCGGGAAATGGGATGTCGTGACGAACGGCGGCGCGCTCGTGCGCTGCACGGCCTTGAACGCGTAGCCTTCGCCGCGCCGCGGCACGTTTCCCTCGGCGATCCATTCGGCGACGAGATTGCCGTGGTAGTCGGTGATGGTGATTTTGCGGTAGTGCTCCGGGAATTTTGAGCGACCGACAGGCGTGACGCACCCGGCGCTGAGGAGGACGACGGCGAGCAGGAAAAAGGACCGGAGAGAATTCACGGGAGGATGATGGCAGCGGGCCCGGATGCTCGCAAGTGTCGAAACAGGTCGCGCCTTGCCGACTGCGGCGCGGGACGTTAATGCGGGCGCAGCGACGAGCGATCCTCTCGCGTTTTTTATGAAGCAGGGGACGTCATTTTTTCTCGATACGCTCCGGGCCGCCTCGGCGCTCGGGGTATTCGCGGGGCATTGTTTGATGCCTTGGTTTTCCAGCCTCGATTCGGGCCGGCACTGGGAAATCGGGCGTCACGCGTGTGTCGTCGTGTTCTTTGTTTTGTCGGGATACCTCATCACCTACACGACGGTCGGGCGGGGGCGCACGTGGCGGCAATACGTGGCGGCCCGGCTGGCGCGGCTGTATTCCGTGGCGCTTCCGGCGCTCGTGGTGACGGCGGCGCTTGGGCTCATCGGGGGGGCGCTGGCTCCGGCTCACTACGCGGATTTTGATCGCGGTCACGATGCGATGCGATTCGTGGCGACGGCCTTTTTTCTAAACGAAACGTGGTTTTTCAGCGCCGCGCCACCGACCAATATGCCATTCTGGTCGCTGGCGTATGAGTTCTGGTATTACGCGATTTTCGGAGCGGCATTTTTTGCGCGCGGCCGGATTTGGAGCTGGGGCGCGCCGCTGCTTGCGGCCTTGATTTGCGGGCCGAAAGTGCTGCTGCTCTTTCCCGTCTGGCTGGCGGGTTCGGCGGCGTTTTTTGCGGGGAAAAAATTCGCCCTTTCGCCCGGATGGGCCGGGTTCGGGCTAGCGGTCTTGGTTGGGATTTGCGCGGCAGGCGCGCTGCGGGTCGGCATTCCGCTGGAGCAGTTTGGGCATCCGCCGTTGTTTTTCTCCGCATTGTTTGTGTCCGACATCGCACTGGGCGTGGTCTTCGCAGCGGCGATTTTTTTCTGCAATCAGCTCTTCGAAAACGCGCGCGTGCCAGCGACGATGGGCGCGCCGGTCAAGGCGCTCGCGGGTGTTACATTCTCGATTTACCTGCTGCATTTTCCGCTGCTGATTTTCGTGTCGGCGATCGTTCCTTACGACAAGTCGAATCCAGTGGCGGTCGCCGGGGCGGGCTGCGCGGTGCTGCTCACGGCGATCGCGCTTGGATATGGTTTTGAGCGGCGCGCGACCTTGAAGGCGTTGAGCGGCTGGATCGAGTCTGCCTTCGCGAAAATGGGCCGGGGTGCGCTATGATCGCTTTGCGCCGCGTTTTCAGCGCGCGGCGTCGCGCATCGCTTTTTCGATGAGCAAAGTGGCGAGGCGCTGCGTAGCGCTGTCGAGGGCAGCGATGGCGGTTTTGAGCGGCTGCGCGGCTCCGATTGCGAGGGCGGCTTCGACTTCTTGCTGACGCGTTTGGATTTCGGTGCGCTCGTTTGCGGTGAGGAGGTCGCCCGCTTTTTCCAGACCGGCGCGGACGGCGGGGAGCAATTCGTCGGCTTTCAGCTTTGCCTCGGTGAAGATGCGCGCGTTCACGTCGTCGAAGGCGTGTTCAAGGGAATCTTCGAGCATCTTTTCCACAGCTTCGTCGCTGACATCGACGGCGCTGGTCATCTCTACTTTTTTCTCGATACCAGTTTGGGTGTCGCGGACGAGGACGTGGAGGATGCCGTTGGCGTCGATCTCGAATTGCACTCCGACACGCGCCTGGCCTTTCGGCGCGGGCTCGAAGGGCAGCTCGAACTGGCCGAGCGGCCAGTTGTCCTTCGCGAGTTCGCGTTC
>JANLQB010000555.1:0-2847 GCA_031367565.1 Verrucomicrobiota bacterium | reverse complement strand
AGCGCCGGTGGTGGCGTGCATCCCGAGCGCGCCGGTATTTGCGGGTATCTTTGAAACTGAGGATGCCGCGCTGGAGCAGTTGAGTGAATTGCTCAGTGCTTCGGCATAACCAGAAAGCGACGATGGGAATTCCCGGTTTGACGGCGATTTCCGCCTCACCGCGCATAATTCATCTTCGTATTTACGAACATGCTCACGCTAAATCACCGTCCACGACATCAGCGTAATTCGGCGATTTGTTATGAATAACGCTCGATTTCGTTATGACCAATTTGCGTGAATCGCCCGCAAACCCTGATGAATACAGGGATGGTGCGCGCTACAGGGTTCGAACCTGTGACTTCTTGCGTGTGAAGCAAGCGCTCTACCACTGAGCTAAGCGCGCGTTTTCCGAAATCGGAGCCGGAGAATATGCGGGGGTCGGGAACTTGCCAGCGGAATTTCAAACGGCCGCTTCCGTCTTGCTGGAAAGCGTGGGCGGCGCGGGCCGGGAGGCGGTGATTTCGACGGTGACGAGGCAGATGTCGTCGGCGAGCGGCTCGGGGTTCACGAAGCGGTGGAGCTCATCGACGATCACCCGGCCGATCTCCGCGCCGGGTTGCCGCAGGGCGCTTTCAAACGCGGCGCGCAGCCGGGGCAGCCCGAATTCTTCGCCGTCGCTGTTGCTCGCTTCATGGACGCCGTCCGTGAGCAAAACGAAGACCTCGCCTTCCCGCACGGGCCGCGACCACTGCGAGTAGGTGGCTTCGGGGAAAACGCCGAGCGCGGGATTTCCGTGCAGCGACCCCAGCAGCGGCTCGGCCAAGCCGCGGGTGCGATCGGCGAGGAGCGGCGACGGGTGCCCGGCGGAGGCGAACGTGGCGGTGGAGGCCTGGGTGTCGATGACGATGTAAAACGCGGTGACGAAAACGAATTCGGGGCTGTTCCGCATGATCTGCTGGAAGTGCAGGTTGAGCGTGGCGAGGAAGACGGCGGGCTGCTCGCTTTCCGCAGCGAGATTTTGCAGCAGCGCGCGCAGGATCGCGGTGACGAGCGCGGAGCGCGCGCCGTGGCCCATCACGTCCGCGATGAAAACGCCGGCGCGATGATCGCCCAGCTTGAACACGTCGAAGAAGTCGCCGCCGACCGAGCTGGCGGGCTGGTAGTGATGGTGAAATTCGAGCGCGATCGCGTCGGGTTGATCGGCGCTGGGCACGCGCGGATAAACGCGCGGCATCAACGCTTCCTGAAACTCCCGCGCCATTTCGAGGTCGAGGTCGATCTCCGCCGTCTTCGCCGCGATCTCACTTTCCAGCCGCTCGTGGTAGGTGAGCACGCGACCGGCCATGTAGGCAAACTCGCCAGCGAGCGCTTCGAGTTCGTCGCCGGTGGAGATGCGGCGCAGCGGCTCCAGCGCAGGCAGATTTGCATGCGAGGTGACGGCAGCATCATCGAGCTTGGCCGTGCTCGCGAGCGCCTGGGCGGCGTGGCGCAGCGCTTCGAGCGGGCGCAGGATGTGGCGCTCCGCGATGAAATATCCGGCGACGGTGAACGCGAGGAGAAGGGTTCCACCAACCACGCCGAGGAGCACGATGTAATTGCGGACGGGCCCGAAGACTTCATCCGCCGGACGCGATACCACGACGAAAAGCGGCGTGAGCCCGGTGATGACCACGGTCGAGCCGACGTGCTGGCTGAAACGCAGCGGCGCAAAACCGGCGACCATTTTCGCAGGCCCATCCACCTGCCCGACCGCCCATCCCGTGGCGCGCGAGGCGAGGTGCGAAACCATCTCCGGCGCGATCCGCTCGAACAGCGGCTTGAACTGCGGCTCGATCGACTCCGCATGCAGCCGCGCGAGGATGCGCCCGTCGCCGAGCACGACTTGATACACGCAGCCGTCCACCGGCACCTCTTTCCCCAGATTCGTGAAAAGCGGCGACGCATTCACCACGCCCTTGATCACGCCGACCGGCGGCTTTTCGGGAGCCTGCCAGTCGAGGATCGGGATCGAGACATCCAGCGAATGCACGCGCGCGCTGGCGTCGTAGTGGATGCCTTCCACTGAAGCGTGATGCTCGCCGAGCACCGCCGCGTGCTGCCACCACGTCTCATCCGCCTGCCAATAGTCCGTGGTCTTTCCCGTCGCGGCGATGAGGCGACCCTGCGCATCGGTCATCAGCACTTCGGCGAAAATGGGATTCACCGTTTGGAACAGGTGGAGCTTCGCACTCAGCGGATTGTTGAGGATACTGCCGAGCAACGGATCATCCCGACCGAGCGTCGGCCAGCGCTGCTCGATCGGAGCCATCGCCTGCTCCAAATCCGCGTTCGCGATCGGCGGAAGTTTCGCCGCTTCACGCACCACGAACGGATGCACATCGGCGAGCGCCACCCAGTCATCGAGCGCCTCGACCGGCGCGCTCATGGTGAGCCGCAGACTCTCGGCGAGACCTTGCGCGCGACTTTGGAAAAGCGAACCCTGCGACCGGCGAAACGAGCCGTAGCCGATCAGCTCCGCCGCGATCAGTGCGACGACCAGCGGCAGAACCGCCGCGAGTACAAGGATGCCGATGAACTTGGTGCGAATGCGAAGTTTCATAAGCGGTGGTCCATCCAAGAGAGCCTTCTAAAAATATACGCCCCGCAGCCCCGCCATTACAAGCTCCGCGCTCCTTCCCTCGCGCGCCACGTCCTGCCACATTCGCCGCCATGCCCGACGCGATCTTTCCCGACGACGACGATTCCATTTACCAAATCACCACGCGCCAGCCGGGGCCGGCGGGCGCGCTGCCGCTCACGGATGAACTGCTGCGCGGCAGCCCGAGCGGCGATCTTTTCGGGCTGACGCAAAATGTGGGCATGGGC
>JANLQB010000554.1:0-5888 GCA_031367565.1 Verrucomicrobiota bacterium | reverse complement strand
ACGCGGTATTCGCCACCGTTGGACTTGGCGAGTTCCTGCATGAATTCCTGTCCGTCATCGGGGACATACGCGATGACGTGAATCTTGGTGGGACGCGAGTTGGTCTTTTGAAGCTCTTTCACCTCTGCGATGACCTCCCGGCCGCTCGCGCCAGTGGGTTCGCCATCGGAAATGAAAAAGATGGTGTCGGGCTTCATCGCAAATGCCCGTTTTAAGGCATCGTCGGCATGCGTGCCCATGTGCCTGTGCCGCGCGTCGTCGAGCGCTTTGTCTTTTAGCTTTGGGTCGAGCGTTTCCACCGGGCTCTGCTTTTTCATCCAATCGATCGCGCGACGTTTTTCAAAACCGACCGCATTGGTGAGCGAGGAACGGTAAGGGATTGCGTCGGCGGAAAAACAGATAAGGCCAAACTTCGCCAGTGGATCGAGAGCCAGGACCACTTTCTCGACTTCCTTTTCCAGCGTCCCATAAGTCTGCGCGTTTTTCTGGCCAGTGATCATACTGTTCGAGACATCGACGACAAAAACGACGCTCTGAACCATCGAACGCAGACCAAAGAAATTGATGCCCGAACCGCCACCGCCGCCCAGTCCGCCTCCACCCCCACCGCCGCCGAAGCTGTTTCCCACGCCACCGATTCCGCCCATGCGATTCGGCACGGCATCCGTCGCAGAAGGGAGCGAGGGAAGATCGGGGAGCGCGATTTTTGCAAGGCCGGAGGACATGATGCGCTTGGCTTGCGCGGGTGCGCTCATCACGGCTTTCTTTTTGCCAAGCGACATCTTGTGCTCAAGCGCGCGCTTGCTCGCGTTCACGGCGGGTGGGCCGCCTTGGAAAGTTATCTTCCGTTTCAATTGAACGCGCTGGACGATGAAATAGGTCGCACCTGCGGCGAAGATGAGATGGATGACGACGCTGATCATCAGCACCTTGCTGGAGGAAAGCCGCCGCCAGAGATTTGCCTTCGATGAAATTGCGGCGTCCATGCTCATGGCTCCTCGTCGCTGACGGTGAACGTCACATTAGTCACGCCGGCGACGGCGAGCGCATCAAGCACATCGACCGTGCGGCTGTATTTCGCGTTGGGCTCACTGACGACGGTCACGAGCGTCGGCGTCTTCGCTTCGTCGCCCGCTTTTTTTAAGCGCGTGAGCGTTGCTTTGAGCTGCGTGAGTTCGCGGCTCGTCGGCGTGTCCATGGGCTCTTCGTTGAGCTGCACTTCGCCAGCCTCGGTGATGTTGATGATCTGTTCGTCCACGAAATCCGTCGCGCCGGATGTCTCCGCGTTTCCGGGGAGTTGCGAGTTGAGTTCCTTTTCCACGCGCACCGAACCGGCCATGACCATGAAGAAAAGCATGATCACAAAAACCACGTCGATCATCGGCGCGATTTGGAAACCCAAGTGGACCGACTCTCCGGATGGATCAAAGCGTCGTGCCATGGTCAGTCCTTGTTTACCGCAGAAAATGAGATGTCGCTGATCCCCGCTTCGGCGGCAGCGTTCATGGCGCGGTTGATATAGGTCGCAGTCGCCTCGCGATCACCACGGATGACGGCGCGAAAAGTCGGGTTCGCCGAATTGGTGACTCGGGTTTCGCCAATTTTCTTCGCGGCGACGATCGCTTTCGTGAGTTCGCCCGTTTCGAGATACGTCTTGTCGTCCACGACATAGCTCCCCTTCTTCGTCGCCGCGTCCCACCGCACATTCACGATCACTTCGGCGCGTTGCGTGTCCTTTTTGATGGCGTCGGGAGCGAGTGGGAGCGTGATGGATTTGTCCACTTTCAAGACCTGAGCCGTGGTGATGCTCATGAAAAAAATGAGCAACACCAGCAGCACGTCGATCATCGGCGCGATCTGGAATTCCGGTTCGCCGTCGCTGCCACCACCACCGCCAGCCATGTTAGGAGTGCCTCCTGTTCATGGTCGAAAAATTAGCCGTTCGCGGGAGCCGCGATCCAATTCGGTGTCGCGGCGTAAAGTTCCTCATCCCCGATATGCACGCCTGCGAGTTGATCGTAGGGCATTTTTCGAAGGAGGCCCGCGATCGTGTCCTGAATATCATGCAGCGCTTTTGCCGCACGATTACGGAGAAAGTAGTAAGCACCGAACGCCGGGATCGCGATGAACAAGCCGGACGCGGTCGCCGTGAGCACTTCGCCGATCTTTCCCGAGAGCGCGGACGGGTCGCCGATGCCGCTGCTACCGAGAACCGAGAACGCGCCGATCATGCCCGTGACCGTGCCGAGCAAGCCGACCATCGGCGCACACACACCGATGACGGAGAGATAGCTAATGTAGGTCTGCATGTGCGAATTCTCCTTTGACATCTCCCCCGCGATTCCGTCCTCAACTGCGGTTTTTCCTTCGCCCAAAAGACTCACGGCCACACGGCAGACATTGTTGAAAGGCGATGGGTTTGCTTTGCAGAAATTGTAAGCACCGACGTAGTCGCCCTGCCGGAAAAAACTTCTCACTCCCTCCACATGCTCCGCAGGCAGCGCTTTCTTTGCCCCGGTGCGGATGGCTCCATCGGAGATGAGATAAAGCGTCGCCACCGAGAGTCCGAAAATCGGGATCATCACCCACCCGCCTTCCTTGATTTGCTCCATCAGCGTCTTGTTGTGGACGGCGGGCTTTCCCGCGTCCGCGGCTCCGGCACCCATTGCCGCGTCTTCGGCACGCAGTCCGCCGACAAAGGCGAGCAGCCCGGTGATGAGGAGGGAAAGGAGGTAAATCTGTTTCAGCTTCATGAGTTTTATTGGAAAAAAGCGGGGTTATTTTGCGGCGGGCGCGTCTTTGGCGGCGGTGGGAGTTTTTGGCGCAGTTGGATCCGCGAGGGCTTTTTCGCGTTTGGCGATGTTTTCCATTTCCACTTTTGCCGCCGCGGCTTCCGGCGTGCCTTTGAAAGTCTTCATCAATTCCTTGAGCGCCGCTTTGGCCGACGGAAAATCCTCCAGCCCGAAATGTGCGCGCCCCACGCCGAGCATCGAGGCTGGAGCGAGCGCTTTTTGCTCGGGGTAAAGCACGGGCACTTGGAGAAAGCTCAGGAGCGCGTTTTCCCAGTCTTTCAGCACGAGACAGCTCTGCCCTTTGTAAATCGCGGCGGACGCGAGCACGTCAGATTTCGTCGCGTCTTTCATCACGGCATCCAGCGCCTCGGATGCGGATTTCCCATCGCCCTTCCGCACCGTCCCGACGGCCAGCACCACGTTGGCGGCGCGTTTCGATTCCGAGTCGGTGCTCTGCCCGCTCATGCTGTCTGCGAGCACGAGCGCTTCCTTTTCGCGCCCGAGACTCACGAGCGCATTCATCTTCATCAGCATCAAATCCGCCCACCAACTCCCCGGCGCATCGCGAAAGCCCGCGTAGTATTTCAGCGCGAGATCAATCTGCGCCATCGCCTCGTCCATTTTGCCGGTGATCAGCAATTCCGGCGCAGTTTTCAGTGCCGCTGGCTCGCCAAATTCGATCTTCGTGATCTGCGCCAGCGGAATGCCCACGTCGCCCGTTTGCACTGCGTCGCCGGGTTTCGCGGGCGGGATTTCGATCGTGGCGATGATGTTATCCTTATCTCGGCGCAGCACCTTTGCGGCCTGCGTCGTGCCGTCTTTCTTTTGAATGTTGATGTCCGCCCGCGCCGCGAGCGCGGTCCCGAGTAAAAGCGTGAGTATTCGCAGTGTTTTCATCCTTGGTTGGCTCCCCATTCTTCCAGGCGTTTCCGCGCCTGATTTGATTCCGGCAGTGTGCGTAGCTTCTCATTGCGAAGCATGTCCTGGAGGTTGGCGATGGCGTCTTGTCGTTTGCCCATTTTTTCAAAGGAGTCGGCTGCCTTGAGATACGACTTCGCGACCCACGGCAGATATTTTTGATATGCGACAAAAACGCGGCGGTAAAACGCAATCGCTTCGGGAAAGCGATTCTGTCGCGCCTCAATCTCGCCAAGCGAAAAAACCGCGAGCGCCGTCGCATCGCCGCGCCATTCGCGGATGGACGCCACCTGCTCGAAGAGCTTCTTCGACTCGTCATATTTACCGAGTTCCAGCAACGTCTGCGCTTTCCCGATCGTCGCCTCTTTCATCATCGTGGAAGCCGACACCGAATCGAGGGCGTCGGTAAAAAGCTTTAGCGCCTTCTCATATTCCTTTTTGGAAAAAGCGATCTCGCCGAGTCCGACGTACGCCACGTCGAGGTGATCGCTCTTCGGATAATTCTCGCGCATGAAATCGAACAACTTCGCCGCGCGATCCGGCTCGCCGTGTTCGACGAGAAAATCGCCGACGAGCGCGAGCAGCACGGGGCTGAGTTCTTCGGCTTTAAAACGATCCGCCATCTCGCGCAGGATTTTCTCCCGCCTCGCGTCCTGCTTCTTGATCGTCGCCATTTCCGCCTGCGCATACATCAGCCGCGCTTGGATCGCGGGAGTCGCGGTGTCCGCGATCGGCTTGAGCTGCTTTTCGAGTTCCGCGAAAGGATCATACGCAGCGGGCTCGGTCGCGTCGGCGGGCAGAGCGAGCGGCGCGTCAGCGGTCAGGCCTTCGGTGGCCGGTGCCGCGGTTGGCGGGCGCACGCGCTTCGAGCAGAGCTGCGCCATTTGCGAGAGCAGTTGCTCCACCGCCTCGCGCTTCGGCTCCGCGATATACTTCTTCAAATTGTCCACGAGCAGCACCTTCGCCTCATCGCCGCGTCCTTCCTTCGCCCGCGCCTTCGCGATCCAATACATCGCCGCGACCACCGCCGGATGATCCGGCTTTTCTGCCACAAATTCCGTGAACAATTTGCCCACATCGTCCCAGCGCCCGAGCTTCTGCATCTGCTTGCTCGCCTCGAAGAGCGAATAGTTCAGCACCTCATCCGTGCCCGCTTTTTTGTAAGCCCGCACGTACGCCGGCACTGCAAGTTCCCGCCGCCCGAGCGCCGTCAGCGCATCGCCGAGCAGCGCGTGGACTTCGCCATCCATCTGGTCGTCGGGAAACTCCCGCGCCCACGCTTCGCACTGCGCCACCACGTCGTCGTATTGCGAGGCCGCGTAGTAGCAAATCGCGATGCGATACTTCGCATCCGGCACGAAAAAGCCTTTTGGATATTTCGCTACATACGCATTCAGGCGCTCCAAACCCTTCTCGTAGTTCCCGAGAAAAACCTGACTCACCGCGAGGCGGAACGTGCATTCCTCCGCGTGGCTGCCGCCGATTCCAAAGAGTCCGCCCGCGCCATCCGACGTCCCTTCGGGAAACGCCTGGAGATACTTCTCATACTCCGCGTTCGCATCGTCGTAGCGGCCCTGCGCGAATTTCGCATTGCCCAGCAGATACATCATCGTGCCGCGATACGTGCTCTTCGGCTGCTTCACCAGCATCGTCGTGAAGAACGATTCCGCGCCCACGTAGTCGCCCGATTGCAGCGCCACCGCGCCGCTCATGTAGCCCACCGTCCCCGCGTTTTCGCCGTTCGGAAATTCCTTCAAATACGCATCGCAAGCCGCCTGCGTGCTCTTGATCCGATTCAAATCCCCGAGCGTCGCCACGATGTCGAACATCACCGGCTCGCGCTCTTCCGCCTTCGGAAATTTCAGCAGCAGCCGTTTGTAAACGACCAGCGCCTCCCACTTTTTGTCCCACTCATTCCAGCACCGTGCCACGCGGAACATCATCGGCGCAGCGTAGTCCGGCAGCTTGCTGAAATCGGCGAGCAGCGTCTTCGAGTCGTCGGCCATCGCTTTGAGCTTATTGTTTTCCTGCTGCGCCTTCACGTAAACCGCCGGGTCCGCCGTCCCGACTTTCGAGTTGTAGTCGATCCGCCTCTCGATCTTCGCGATGCGATCCGTTTGGAAACGAATCACCTCATCGCGCGAGCGGATCAGCCGGTAGCAACTGATCGCCTCGCCA
>JANLQB010000517.1:0-3335 GCA_031367565.1 Verrucomicrobiota bacterium | reverse complement strand
GCGCGGCTACGCGCGGAAGAACGTCACCAAGAAGCGTCCGAGCAAGGAAGCGACGGACCCGGCGCGGCTCGCCGTGATTCGCGGGCACAGCGCGGTGGACATCGCGCTCTATGAATTTGCGCGCGAACTTTTCGAGGAACGCCTCGCCGTGCAGCCGCCGGAGTTTGCGAACGAACTCGCCGCGTTGCGCCGCGACGCGAAGATCGTGGATGGGGTGAGCCGGGTGCGGGAGGGGATCGGATCGATCGCGCGGAAACTCGGCCTCGGGGAGTAGCGTGCGCATTTCGATCGTCACGCCGACGCTGAACCGCGCGCACTTTCTTGCTCAGGCGATCGAGAGTGTGCTGGCGCAGGGCGATCCCGACGTGGAGCACATCGTGGTCGATGGGATGTCCACGGATGGCACCGTCGAGTTGCTCGCGCAGTATCCGCATTTGCGGGTGATTCGCGAGCCGGACACGGGGCTTTACGATGCGATGAACAAAGGGCTGCGCGCGGCGACGGGCGAGTGGATCGGGTGGCTGAATAGCGATGATCTTTTTGCGCCGGAGGCGCTTCTTCGGGTGCGGGAAGCGGCGGTGGATCCGGCAGTCGAGGCGGTGTATGGGCTCGCGGAAATTTTTGTGGAGGGGACTGGCGATGCTGTTTCGGGGCGGCTGGCGGCTTCGCGGCGATTGAGCGCGCGTTTGCCGGAGCTGACTTTTGAGAATGTGACGATGGGTGCGCCGAATCCGAACGCGCGGTTTTTTCGGCGGAGCGTTTATGACCGCGTGGGCTACTGCGATTTGCGATATCGCGTCGCGTCGGATCGCGATTTTTTGCTGCGCGTGGCGCTGCTGAATCCGCGCGCGGCGATGCTCGATGGAATCGTGTATCGCTACCGCTGGCACGATGAGTCGCTGACTTTTGCGGATGATCCGGTCGGTGAACAGAAGGTGCGCGATGAATTCATCACGATTGCGGAGGAGTTTTTGGCGCGGCCCGATTTGCCGGGAGGTGCGCGTGAGCCGTTGCGGCGATGGCATCAGCAGGAAAGCGCGGCTTCAGCGACGAGCACGGCTTTTCGCGGCGAATGGCGGCGTTGCGGCGCGTACGCGGCGCGTGGGATGCGCGCGAATCGGGCGTGGCCATGGATGTTTCTGCGGCACTTGGGAGGCGCGTTGCTGGGGCGATGATCAGCGTTATTCTCCCGGTCTATAATCGCGCGGCGACGCTGCCACGCTGCGTGCAGAGCGTGCGGGCGCAGACGTTCACGGATTGGGAGTTGATCGCGGTGGATGATGGGTCGGTGGATGAGTCCGTGAGCGTGCTTGAATCGTTTGGCGATGCGCGGATTCGCGTGATCCGTGAGGAGAAAAATCGCGGGCCGAGCGCGGCGCGGAATACGGCGATCGAGGCGGCGCGCGGCGAGTATCTGGCGCTCATCGACTCCGATGATGAATGGCTGCCAACGAAGTTGGAGAAACAGATTGCGCGATTGGAGACCGGCGAGTGCGACCTTTGCGGGTGCGAATACTGGCTGGCGAAGGATGGCGTGGACGAGCGTGTGACTTTACCCGCGCCGCCATCTTGGGCGGAGGAGTTGCACACGAAATGCGAACTCGGGAACGGGACGACTCTGATGCTGCGGCGGGAATGTGCGACGGCCGTGGGCGCGATGGATGAACGGCTGCGCGTTTACGAAGACTGGGACTGGATGTTGCGGCTCGTGCCGCGATTCCGGTATGCGGTGGTCGCAGAGCCGCTGGCGCGAGTGCATGCGGGAGGGCTGCGTTCGGCGCGGGCGTTTGCGGCGGCGGCGGAGATTTTTTTGGTAACGCACGAGGCAGAATTTACGCGGCTCGGGGACGCGCATCATGCGTGGGTGCGCGGGAAACATTTTGAGAACGTGGCGGCGAATGCGTTTGCGAATCGCGAGCAGCGGCTGGGTTGCCGGTATTTGCTGAAATCTTTCGCGGAAAACCCGCGCCAAAATCCTGTGCGACTCGGTGCGCTGCTGCTCGCGCCGGTGGATGCCCTGCTGGGCACTGCGCTGATCGAACGCTTGGCGGCATGGCGGCGGACCACGGAGGGGATGGGATGAACCACGAAGGGCACGAAGATTCGGAGAAGAGTGGAGCCAGGAATGAGGGCTTCCCGCGCTTTCGTGCTCTTCGTGGTTCATCCAAATCCGCTGACGTATGAAGCTGCTGTTTCTCTCCAGCTACGCACATCTGGCGCTCGATCCGGCGGAGACGCGGGTTTCGGGTGGGGCGGAGTTGCAGGTGGCGTTGATGGCTCGTGAGCTGGCGGCGCGCGGGCATGATTGCGTCCTGATTTGCGGCGACCATGGGCAGGCAGATGATCGTGTTTTGCAAGGGGTGCGCGCCCGGCTCGGGGGAAAATTTCAGACGGGCGGGCTGGTGGATACGCTGCGGGCGGTGCCGCGCGTGTTTCGGATCATCGCGGAGGAGCGGCCGGATTTTACGTTCGTCTTCGGCTGGACGACTTGGCTCTTTTTTCTGCTCTGGCCGAGGATGCGCAGGCACACGCGGCTCGGCTTTGTCTGCATGTTGGACACGGAGGTGAACGGGGAATTTCGCCGCGAAAATCCCGTGCGCGGCGCGCTCTTCGAGCACGGCATCCGGCGGGCGGATGTGCGGCATGCGATCACGGATTACGAAGTGGAATGCTTCGGGCGCATGGGGCTCGATTGCACGCTGTATCGTCCGCTCATCATGCCGCGTACTTCACCGCGCGCGGAGGAAAAGGACATCGATTTTTTGTGGGTCGCGCGTGGTCAGCCGATCAAACGACCGCACGTATTTCTTGATCTGTGCGAAGCGCTGCCGGAGGCGCGCTGTGTGATGATCGCGCCGAATGAAAACGCGAAGTTGTGGCAGAGCATTGCGGCGCGTGCGGCGAGTTTGAGGAATGTGACGTTCATCGAGCGCGTGCCGTATAACGAGGGGCAGGCTTGGTACGATCGCGCGGAGGTTTTTGTGAATACTTCGACTTGGGAAGGGTTCGCCAATTCGTTCATCCAGGCGGGTCAGGGTGGGGCGGCGATTCTTTCGCTGAATGTGAACACGGACCAGTTGCTGACTCGTTTTCACGCGGGCGTCTGCGCGGACGATGACGCGGCGCGTTTTCTGGAAATGGCGCGTGCGTTTTTCACCGACCCGAAACTTCGGCGCGAGATGCAGGCGGGCGCGGCGCGGTTCGTGGCGCAGTGGCACGACAACGCGCGCAACGTGGATTGCTTCCTCAGCGCCCTCGGGATTTGCGCTGGCTAATAGCGGCGATTTTCAATGATTATACGGGTTGCCAGCAGGGAACTGCTGGTGGCCGCCCCC
>JANLQB010000481.1:0-5787 GCA_031367565.1 Verrucomicrobiota bacterium | reverse complement strand
CAAATACGTCACCGACCGACTGGGCCACGATCGGCGCTACGCGATCGACTCCATGAAAGCGCACACCGAGCTGGGATGGAAGCCCCGGCACGATCACCTGCAAGGCATCCGCGACACGGTCGATTGGTACGTCGCGAATCGCGCGTGGTGGCAGCCGTTGCTGAAGAAATAATGAAGATCGTCGTTGTCGGAAGTGGCGGGCGTCTCGGTGCGGCCTTGGCTCGCGAATGGGCCGCGCTCGGAGATGAAATCACCGGCTTCAATCACGCCTCGCTCGATCTCGGCGACTCCGCCGCGATCCACGCGGCGCTCGATCCGCTCGACTTCGACGCGCTCGTCAATTGCGCCGCGCTCACGCACGTCGATTACTGCGAATCGCACGAAGACGAAGCGTATCGCATCAACGCCGGAGCCGTCGCCGACCTCGGCGAAATCTGTGCTGCGAAAAATGCGCGGATGATTCACATCAGCACCGACTACGTCTTCGACGGCGAAAAGCGCACGCCGTACTCGGAAGAAGACGCCGCCCGCCCGCTCGGCCTGTACGCCGCCTCGAAGCTCGCCGGAGAAAACGCGCTGCTCGAAAAATACCCGCAGCATCTCAGCGCCCGCGTCTCCTGGGTCTTCGGCCCGGACCGCCCGAGCTTCGTCGATCAAATCCTCATACGCGCCACCGAGACCGACGCGCTTGCCGCCGTCGCCGACAAAATCGCCGTCCCGACTTACACGCTCGATCTCGCCCAATGGCTCCGCCCGTTCCTCAAAGAGGTGAGCGAAGGCGGCCTTCTGCATCTTTGCAACGCGGGCGAAACGACCTGGCAGGAATACGGCCAGTTCGCCCTCGACATCGCCGCCGCGGCGGGAGTTGCGCTCAAAGGCCGCACCGTCGGCGCGCAAAAGATGAGCGACATCGCCGCCTTCATCGCGAAGCGCCCGGTCTATACCGTCATGTCCACGGAGAAACTCACGCGTCTTACCGGCCAAAAGCCGCGCTCTTGGCAGGAAGCGGTGGAAGACTACGTGCGCAATCGCTGGATTCCCGCGAACGTTGCGCGGTCGTAGGAATCCGGGGAGCGCACGCGATTCACTACACCGCCGCCTCAAAAAGCGCCCGCTCCACCTTCGGCGGAGCAGGGGAATCCTTCCGTCCTTTGCGCCAGTTCTGCAGTCGCTCCAGATAAATATAGATCACCGGCGTGATGTAGAGCGTGAGCAACTGCGACACGAGCAACCCACCCACCACCGCGATGCCGAGCGGACGCCGCGATTCCGATCCGGCACCGATGCCGAGCGCGATGGGCAGCGTGCCCATGAGCGCGGCGAGCGTCGTCATCATGATCGGGCGAAAGCGGACGAGACACGCTTCGTAGATCGCTTCCGCGGGTGCCTTGCCTTCGCTGCGCTGCGCTTCGAGCGCGAAGTCGATCATCATGATCGCGTTCTTTTTCACGATGCCGATCAGCATCAAAATCCCGACGAAGCCATACACATTCAGCTCCATCCCAAAAGCCAGCAGCGCGAGCAGCGCCCCGAACCCTGCGCTCGGCAATCCCGACAAAATCGTGATCGGATGAATGAAGCTTTCATACAAAATTCCGAGCACGAGATAGATCACGAGCACGGCCATGATGAGCAGCACGCCGAGCCCTTTGAGGGATGATTGAAACGCCTGCGCCGCCCCTTGAAATCCCGTGCTGATCGTCGCCGGGATTTCACCTTTCACCGCCTCCTCGATGCGCGGAATCGCATCGCCGAGCGAAACGCCGGGCGCGGTATTAAAAGAAAGCGTCACCGCCGGGAGTTGCCCGAGATGCTGCACGGTGAGTGGCCCGGTGTTGCGCTCGATCGTCGTCACCGCGCTGAGCGGCACGAGTTTTCCCGAGTTCGCGCGCACGTAGAGGCTCGAAAGATCGACCGCGCTTTCCTGGAAACGCGGGAGCACTTCGAGGATCACGCGATATTGATTTGTCGCCGTGTAAATCGTGGAAATCTGCTGCGCGCCGTACGCGTTTTGCAGCGCGGTTTCCACCTGGTTTGCGCTCACACCGAGCGCGCCCGCCTGGTCCCGCGCGATCTGCACCATGATCTGTGGATTCGTGATTTGCAGGTCGCTCGTCACGTCGGCGAGGCCGGGGATTTCCCGCATCTTCGCCTCCACGCGCGGCGCGACCGCATACAGTTCCTGAAGGTCCGGCCCGTAAAGCGTGAACTGGTAAAGGCTCTTCGTCAGCGTCCCGCCGATGCGGATGCTCGGTACGACTTGCGGATACATTTTCAAGCCCGGCACGCTGGCGAGTTTTGGCCGCAACTCCGCGATGATCGCCTCCGCCGAAGGCCGCTGGCTGCGCGGTTTCAGATTGATAAAAAGCCGCCCGGAATTCCCCGCCGAAGAGTTCGGCCCGACGCCCACGCTCGACATAAAACCTTCGATGTAAGGATGCCCCATCACGAGCGCCGCGGCCTGCTGCTGCAGCTCCATCATCTTGTCGAAAGCCACGCCCTGCGCTGCTTCCGTCGTCACAAAAATCTGCCCGGTGTCTTCGCTCGGAATGAAGCCAGTCGGCAGTTTCGTAAACAGGAAAGCCGTCGCCGCGATACTCGCGAAGGCGACCATGAGGATGATGAACGGATGACGCAGTGCAGACTTTAGCGTGCGGTCGTAGAGACGCAGCGCGCCGTCGAAAATGCGCTCGGTGAATTGGAAAAGCCGTCCGTGTTTTTCCGCCGCGTGCGGCTGGAGAAAACGCGAGCAGAGCATCGGCGTGAGCGTGAGCGAGATGAAGCCGCTGACCAAAATCGCCACGCCGATCACCACCGCAAATTCATTGAGCAACCGCCCGAGAATTCCACCCATGAACAGCACCGGGATGAACACCGCTGCGAGCGAGATCGTCATCGAGACAATCGTGAATCCAATCTCGCGCGAACCTTTCAGCGCGGCCTCCATTGGCGACATCCCTTTCTCGAGATGGCGCACGATATTTTCGAGCACCACGATCGCGTCATCCACCACGAAGCCCGTCGCGAGCGTCATCGCGAGCAGCGAGAAATTATCCACGCTGAAGTTGAGCAGGTGCATGACCATGAACGTCCCGATGATCGAGAGTGGCATCGCGATCGACGGGATGAGCGTCGCGCGCACGTTGCGCAGGAAAAGGAAGATCACCATCACCACGAGCGCGATGGCGAGGACGAGCGTGAACTCCACTTCCTCCACGCTATTGCGGATCGTGATGGATTTGTCCGCGAGCACTTCCAGTTGCACCGCAGGCGGCATCTGCGAGCGAATGGTGGGCAGCAGCGCTTTCACCGCATCGACGACGGCGACGGTGTTGGCGCCCGGCTGTTTCTGGATGGCGAGCACGATCCCGCGCGTGTTGCCGAACCAGCTCGCGATCTTGTTATTCTCCACGCTGTCGATCACGCGCCCGAGTTGTTCGAGGCGAACGGGCGAGCCGTTGCGATACGCCACGATCAGATTCCGATAAGCCGCCGCATCGAAAAGCTGGCCGCTCGCCTGCACCGTTGTCGCCTCGTGCGCGCCGTAGAGCGTGCCCGTCGGCAGGTTCACATTCGCGTCCTGGATCGCCTTCGCCACTTCATCCACGCCGACTCCGCGCACGGCGAGTTCGCGCGGGTCCATCTGCACGCGCACGGCGTATTTTTGGGTGCCGAAGATGCTCACCTGCGCGACGCCTTCCGTCGTGGAAATGCGCTGCGCGAGGAGCGTGTCGGCATATTCATTCACGTCCGAAAGCCGCAGCGTCGGCGAGAAGACCGCGAGGAAAAGCACGGGCGAATCCGCCGGGTTCACTTTTTTGTAAGACGGCTGGCTCGGCATGTCGCGCGGCAGCAGGCGCGCGGACGCGGCGATGGCGGCCTGGACGTCCTGCGCGGCGGCGTCGATATTTCGACTGAGCTTGAAAACGATCGTCACATTCGTGACGCCGAGCGCGCTCGTAGATGTCATCGAATCAATCCCCGCGATCGTGCTAAACTGCCGCTCCAGCGGAGTGGCAACCGAGGCCGCCATCGTCTCCGGGCTCGCGCCGGGAAGGCTGGCGGACACTTGGATCGTGGGGAAATCGACGTTCGGTAAATCGCTCACCGGCAACCCGCGAAACGCGAACAGGCCGAAGCCCAGAATGGCGAGCATGACCAAGGTGGTCATCACGGGGCGGCGGATGAATGGTTCCGAAATATTCACGGCGTTTTCGCTTCCGGTTGCGCGATCACTTTCCCGCCGGGCACCACGCGGAGCTGGCCGTTCGTCACCACTTTTTCACCAGCCTTCACGCCGTCTTTAATCACGACTTCCTGCCCGACCGTACGCCCGACATTCACCACGCGCAGATCCGCCGAGCCATCTTCTTTCACCACGAAAAGCTGCTGCCCGCGCTGCCCGATCGTCACCGCGCTCATCGGCACGACCGTCACGCCATGCTCCGTGTCGAGATGCAGCACCACGTCCACAAACGCGCCCGGCCACAGCGCGCGGTCTTCATTGGGAAACGTGGCCTTTAGCGTGATTGTCCCCGTCGTCATATCCACGCTGTTCGCGATAAAAGTTAGCTCACCCTCGCCCAGCGATTTACCGTCCTTCGGATCGAGCACGGTCACGCCGAGTTTGCGCGCCGCCATGCCGCGCCGGATGTCCGCGAGATGCTGCTCCGGCACGGCAAAGGCCACGTAAATCGGCGCGAGCTGTTTGATCGTCGTCATCGGATTGTCCGCGTTGTCCTTGATCAGATTTCCCACCTGCACGCCGAGCGCGCCCGTGCGCCCGTTGATCGCCGCCTCGACCGTCGAGTATCCCAGCCGCACCCGCGCGATTTCCACCAGCGCCTCATCCGCCTTCACCGCCGCCTCCGCCGATTCCGCACTCGTGCGCATCTGATCGAGGACCTCTTTGGAAATCGCGCCCTTGGTCCCGAGTTCGCTATTTCGCTCCGCATCCCGCCGCGCACCCACCGCCGCCGCCCGATCGCGCGCGAGATTCGCCTCTGCCTGCGCGAGCTGCACCTGGTAAAGGCGCGGCTGGATCGTGAAAAGCAGATCGCCCTTTTTCACCTCCTGCCCTTCACGGAAATTCACCTCGATCAATTCGCCGCCGACCTGCGCCTTCACCTCCACGGTCGCCACCGATTCCACATTCCCGATCCCGCGCAGTTCGACCGGCACATCCTTCGTCACCGCCACCCCGACATTGACTGGCACCGGTGCAGTAGAGTTTTTTGGAGCAGCATCCGGCTTTTTATCGCAAGCAGCGAAGAGAAGCGCCGTCACAATAGGAAACGCGCAACGAAGCGCGGCGGGGAAAGACATACCGGCACGATGGACGCGCAAGGCCCGTGGCGGCAAGCGCGGTCGAAAAGACAGGTAGTTTGGCTTTCGCCAAAGTTCCTGCATCATCCCCGCATGGCATTCGACACTCAGCAGCTTCCCAAAGTCCTCCTTCACGAGCACCTCGATGGCGGTCTCCGTCCGCAAACCGTCATCGACCTCGCGAAATCGGTCGGCTACGCGGGCCTGCCCACGGACAATGCGGAGGAACTCGGCGCGTGGTTTCATCGCGGCGCGAATCGTGGCTCGCTCCCGCTGTATCTGGAAGGTTTCGCGCACACCATCGCCGTCATGCAAACCCGCGCGGGCATCGAGCGCGTCGCGTTTGAATTCATCGAAGACATGTTTCACGACGGCGTCGTGTACGCCGAAGTCCGCTTCGCGCCCTGCTTCCACCGCGAGCGCGGGCTCACCGATGAAGCGATCGTGCAGTCCGCGATCGAC
>JANLQB010000922.1:0-2207 GCA_031367565.1 Verrucomicrobiota bacterium | reverse complement strand
TTCGCCATGAGCGCGCAGAAGGGATTCTCCTGCTTTTTCGCGTAGCGGACGACGTGGAGCAGGTTCGGCCCTTGCAGGCGCAGCGGGAGTCCCGTGCCTTCCGTAAAGGCGCGCTCGTAGTCGCGATACATCTGCGACTCGGAGAGCGCTTCCAGCGTGCGCTGGCAGGATTTGGCGGGATCACTCATCAGCAGGTATCGGCTCAGCCGGAGTTTTGGCCTTAACGCAATTCCGCCCGCTGACAAAAAAGCACATTGAGCATCAGCGGTGCGTTGCCGCGCCGCACGTCGCTCTTGAGATCACAGACGCTGAGCGAGTGTCAGCGCGAGGATCAAGGGCGCGTCTCCGTCAATGGACAGGTCGGCGCGGAGCGGCGATTCTACGGCAGCTTTGCGAGCGCAATCGCCACCGGCCAGAAGTGCGACAGCGCGAGTCCGAGGAGCACGAGGAGCCCGGCGACGAGCCGCACCTGCCGCTCCAGCGCCCACGGCGCGCGCTTCGCGTTCGAGCAAAAGGCCCGCCTGCTCCCAAGCCATGACGCCGCCATCGAGCTAGCTCACATGGGCAAAGCCGAGCTGTCCCAGCTTTGCCGCCGCTTCCGCGCTGCGCCGTCCGGAACGGCAGACGCAGACGATCTCACGATCCTTCGGCATCACACCGGCGTGTCATTCCAACTCCGCGAGCGGCAGCGACCGCGCGCCCCGCAAATGCCCGCCGGCAAATTCGGGAAACTCGCGCACATCGAGCAGCAGCGGCGTAGCGCCAGAATCGAGGTGAGTCTGAAGTTGCTGCGGCGAAAGACTTTTGGCGGTGGGAGCATTCATAGGCTGGGCTTCATGTGATCTTCCGAAGATTGGAAATTCTTCCGGCAGGCAATGCCGCGTTCCGCCGGTGCGCTTTCAAGTTCTTCATTCATGACGGGCACAGCCTAAGCCACCTTCCAAGTGCGCTCTCCGTATCGCTTCGTAAAAACTGCGCATTTTCCATGACCCATAGCTATGCCGTCCACCAATGATGGCCGTCGCGCTCCAGCAGGCGTTGGGCTTCCGGCGGCCCCCACGTTCCGGGAGCGTAGTTGGGAAAATCCCGAGGCGGACTCTCGTTCCAGGCGCTGCGAATCGGGTCGGCGATCTTCCATGCCGCCTCCACCATGTCAGCGCGATGGAACAGTGTCGGGTCGCCGGCCATGCAGTCGTAGAGCAGTTTTTCGTAGCCGGTGGTCGCAGCGACCGAGCCGAATTGCGAGTAGTCGAAATCGAGCGCGACCGCCTGTGTGTGAATCGTCGGGCCGGGCGTCTTGGCGCGCATTTGCAGGCTGATTCCTTCCTCCGGCTGGATGTGCATGATGAGCAAATTCGGGCCGAGCGGGTCGCAGTGCGTGCCTTCAAACAGCGAGAGCGGCGGACTTTTGAAACGCACGACGATCTCCGTGACGCGGCGCGGCAACCGCTTTCCCGAACGCAGATAGAAAGGCACGCCAGCCCAGCGCCAATTGTCCACCCACAGCTTCATCGCGGCGAAGGTTTCGACATTGGAAACGGGCGAGACGTGCGGTTCGTCGCGATAGGCAGCGGTGGGTTTGTCGTGAATCATCCCCGGCCCGTATTGTCCGCGCACTGTGTCGCGCAGCACGTCCTCCGGTTTCAGCATGCGCATACTCTCGAGCACTTTTACTTTCTCGTTACGGACGGCTTCACCGGCGAGCGACGTGGGCGGTTCCATCGCCACGAGCGCGAGCAGCATGAACATGTGATTTTGCATCACGTCGCGGAACGCGCCGGTCGTTTCATAAAAAGCGCCGCGCCCTTCGATGCCGATGGTCTCCGCGACAGTGATCTCAATGTGGTCGATGTAGCGGCGGTTCCAAATCGGCTCGACCATGCTGTTGCCGACCCGGAACACGAGGAGGTTTTGCGCCGTCTCTTTGCCGAGATAGTGGTCAATGCGATAGATTTGCCGCTCGTGGAGCACGCTCGACAACGCGCGGGTCAGTTCGCGGGCGGATGCCAGGTCGTGGCCAAACGGCTTTTCGATAATGACGCGCCGCCAAGCCGCGCGCGTTTCCGTCACCAGCCCGTGCGCGCTGAGTTGCTTCGCGATCGAGGCAAAGGAAACCGGCTGCACCGACAAATAGAACAGCACGTTCCCGCTCGTGCGGTGCTGCTTCTCGCATTCGCCTAAAAGCGCCTTGAGCTTCTCGTAGGTCT
>JANLQB010000437.1:0-7251 GCA_031367565.1 Verrucomicrobiota bacterium | reverse complement strand
CTCGTATCAATTCAAACCACCATGGCGGCGGCGGCGCTCAGAAGTGGGCGGAGCCCGAGTGAGGTCGAACTCGTCGCCGTCTCGAAGACGCATCCGCCGGAAGCTGTTCAGGAGGCGCTAGATGCGGGGCAGCTTATTTTTGGCGAAAGTCGCGTGCAAGAAGCGCGGGCAAAAATCTTACAACTGCCTGGGCGCATTCGTTGGCATTTCATCGGCCATCTTCAGAAAAATAAAGTGCGACACGCGCTTTCGCTGTTTGAGCTGTTTCACGGCATCGACTCGCTGGAACTCGCGGGCGACGTGAATCGGATCGCGGATGAAATGGGGGCTTTTCCGCGCGTGTTGCTGGAGGTGAACGTCGCAGGCGAATCGACCAAATTTGGTTTCACCCCGGAGCGAGTGCGGGCGCAGTTGGAGCCGCTGCTGGCGCTTCGGCGCTTGCAGATCGAAGGCCTGATGACGATCGCGCCGTATGCGGAGGAGGGGGAGTCGTCCCGTCGATATTTCGCGGCCCTTCGCGAATTGCGTGACGGTTTGCAGACGGAATTCTGCGTGCCGTTGCCGCGACTTTCCATGGGGATGAGCGGGGATTTCGAGGTGGCGATCGAGGAAGGTGCGACGCTGGTGCGGGTGGGGACGGCGATTTTTGGAAAACGCAGCGGCAAAGGCTGGCGTCCGGCAGCAGGTTCTGCCACGAATGATGACTGAAATGTCTGAGCGCCTTTTGCCCACGTCCATCCAGCATATCGGCGAAGAACTCGCCATCTCGTGGAATGACGGCGGCGAAACTTTTCTGCGCCTCGTGGATTTGCGGCGCGCGTGCCCGTGCGCGGCGTGCGGTGGCGAGCCGGATGTGCTGGGAAATATCGAGCGGCCCGAGGTGATTTACACGGCGACGAGCTTCGATTTGCGCGGTTATCAGCTCGTCGGCGGCTACGCGCTTCAGCCCACATGGGGCGACGGCCACGGCACCGGGCTCTATTCGTTCGCTTTCCTCCGCCGACTCGGTGCGGCACCTGTCCAGTCATGAATTCGCGGCATCGCATCGGGCTTCTGCTCCTCTTTCTCGGAATCTGCGGTGGGGCGCTGCTTTTCCAACGCACGATGGATGCGCGCCGTTTCGCCGTGCGACCTGCGGAGCTGTATGAGGTCGTGCGCCAGGAGATCGCGGCGGTCCAGAAGTCGGATTTTCCGCGCGCGTATCAGCAGGTTTCAACGGGGTTTCAGGAAAAGTTTAACGTCCAGGAATTCGCCGATCTCGTCCGCAGCGATTACCCGGTGATGCACCAGATCGAGCGCGTGGAATTCGGACGCACGGCGCGGGAAGGCCGGCAGGCGTTGGTGCAGGTGTATTTTTTCCTGCCGGAAGGGGACATCGTGCCGTGCATCTACCGGCTCGTGAATGAGGAAAACGTGTGGAAGATCGATGCGGCGCACGTGCAGAAACGCTGGCCGACTGGCCGTCGGCTCGGCGGGACGCGGAGTTGATTTAGGCGCGCATCGGGATGGTCGTTCGCAGCAGGATCGTTCCATCTTCGAGCGGTTTCAGTTCGCGATCCGCGAGCGTGGCGGGGAGGAGGAAAAAATCGCCCATCGCGAATTCGCGGCCCGCACATTCCAGCCGTCCGGCGACGACGGTGAAAACGGCGAAGCCCGGTTCGCTGGCGTTGCGCGGTCCATTGAGCGTCCACTTTTCCACCGCGAAATATTCGCACGCGACCACGCTCTCACCACGCGGTTCGACGACGCCTGGTTCGGGATCGTTGAAGTTGATCGACTGCAAAGATTCCGCGACGTGGAGTTCACGCGGTTTGCCGTCGAGGCCGAGGCGATTCCAATCAAAGACGCGATACGTCGTGTCGCTGTTTTGTTGGACCTCGAAGATTAAGTTTCCGGCGCCGATCGCGTGGATGCGTCCGCTCGGGATGAAAAATGCGTCGCCGCGATGAACGGGAATATTGTGGATCAAATCCGCGACGCGGCCCTCGTTGAGCGCGGCCACGAAATTTTCGCGCGTCACCCCGCTTTTCAGCCCGGTGTAAAGATCGCTCTCGAGCAAGGCGTCGATGAGATACCACATTTCCGTCTTCGGCTCGCCGCCGAACTGCGCGGCCACGGACGCGGGCGGATGCACTTGCACGGAGAGCCGCTCCTGTGCGTCGAGCAGTTTGAAAAGCAGGGGGAAGCGACCCGACTCTGGCAACCCCGTGCCGAAGACCGGCTCACGAAACTCCGTCCACAATTCGTGCAGCGTCCGGCCTTGAAGCGGCCCGTCGTGAACGACGCTTTGCGCGTCCGGGCGATCCACGATTTCCCAGGACTCGCCGAAACGCGTGCCGGACGGGAGCCTTTTGTGCAACAGCGTTTCGAGGCGACGACCGCCCCACACGCGCTCCATCAGCAGTGGTTCAAAAACGAGCGGTTGAAGAAATTCCATTTGTAAAAAAATGCCGGTCGAGAGCGCGGAATCTAAACGTTGATCCGTTCAGCGCCAGTCACTCATTGCTCGTCGCCTTTGACGATCGCCTTGTTCATCTCGCGGGCGAGATTGCGCACCGCCTTTACCTCATCGAGCGTCATCGGCGTATCGACCGGGCGCGTCGTCATCGCGCGGATTTGTTTCAAATCGCGGTCGATGATTTGGAAAGGCTTCATCGCTTTCAGCCGCGGATTCAGCGTGCCGACTCGGTCGATGAAATAGTCGAAAAGCTCCGGCTGAATGAGCCGCGCCGCGTGCTTTTCCGTATAGTTTTCCGCCACGAGCGAAGAGGTGATTTCCAGCCCGCGCAGCCAGCCGCCGAGCGCCACGAGATGCGCGATTTCTTCATCCTTCAGCGCCATCAGGCCGGCCTCCGTGTCGGCCTGCGCACGGACGAGTTCGCCCTTCACATCGCTCCAGTGATTTTGCACGGCTTTCTCCAAAATGCTCTGGCTGTGTTTGGTGATGTGCTCGCCGACTCCGAGTCCCTTCCCGAGCTTCAGCAGGATGCGTCCGACCGGTTCGATGCGCGACCGTTTCTCCGACGCCACCGCGAGAAAACCATCCGCGATCACCCCGCCCGCGAGCAGGCCGAGCACCGCGCGGTTTTGGGGCTGGGCATCCGGTAGATCGCGCCAGACTTTTTCAAACGGGATCGGGCGCAGTTCTTCGAGTTCACGAAAAAGTAACTCAATGGACGGCGCGGTGAATTCATTGATGCCCAGCTCCTCACGCGCATGCTCGATCGAAGTCTGTTCTGCGGGCGTTCGCGCCTTTTCCGCCGAGGACGTGAGACTCAGGGTGAGGATGAAAACGACTGCGAGGCAGTGGCGCGGGACGGAATCCATGGAGAGCGTTGTCCCGCAAAATGGCGACGATTGCAGTAGCAAAATCATTCGATTTTCCCCGAGGCCAAAATACGGATGGAGCTTGATTTCAAGCGCTTCGGTAAAACAGATTTCCGGCTTGACCCTCTTGGACATACCGCCAAGATTCCGCGCCTGATCGCCGGAACCGGCTAATTATTTTCTATGCAAGGAAGTCTGGGAACCACCATTTGGACCATTAGCTACTTCGTCGTTTTGTTCGGCCTCTCTCTTTTTGGCCTGCATCGCTACGTTATCGTATATCTATTCCTGAAGAACAGGCACCGCGCGCCGGAGCCACTGGGGAAGTTTGAGCAGTTGCCGAAAATCACGGTCCAGCTTCCGATCTTCAATGAACTCTACGTCGTCGAGCGACTCCTGAAATCCGTCGCCGCGCTCGACTACCCTCGCGAACTTCTCGAAGTGCAGGTGCTCGACGATTCCACCGATGAGACGGTGGAGATCGCTCAGCGCTGCTCTGCCGAGCTGAAGGCCGCCGGGCTCGACATCGTTCACATCCATCGCAGCGACCGCACCGGCTACAAGGCGGGCGCTTTGGAAAATGGGATGCTCACCTGCAAAGGCGAATACGTCCTCATCCTCGATGCCGACTTCGTGCCCGAGCCGGACATGCTGCGGAAGACGATCCACTATTTCACCGACCCGAAAGTCGGCATGATTCAGACGCGCTGGGGCCACTTGAACCGAACGTATTCTCTGCTCACCCGTGTGCAGGCAATGTTCCTCGATGGCCATCTCCTGCTCGAACAAACCGCCCGTAGTCGCAGTGGACGGTTTTTTAATTTCAACGGGACTGCGGGCCTCTGGCGGCGCTCCTGCATCGCCGACGCCGGCGGCTGGCAGCACGACACGCTCACCGAAGACCTCGACCTCAGCTACCGCGCGCAGCTCAAAGGCTGGCGCTTCGTTTTCCTGCCCGATCTCGTCACGCCCGCCGAGTTGCCCGTCGATATGAACGGCTTCAAATCCCAGCAGCATCGCTGGACGAAAGGCTCCATCCAGACCTGCATGAAGCTCCTGCCCGCCGTCTGGAAAGCCGACCTGCCGCTCCTCGTGAAGCTCGAAGGCACCGCGCATCTCACCGCAAATTACGCGTATCTGCTCCTCTTTTTCCTCTGCATCCTCATGCACCCGAATTCCGACGGCGGTCCGTACAGCTTTTGGAAAATGATGCTCGTCGATGTGCCGATTTACTTGTCGGCCTCGCTCCCCGCCGCCGTCTTCTACATTTGCGCGCAGCGTGAGTTGTATCCCAAGTCGTGGCTCAAAGAAATCCTGCTCCTCCCGATGGTCCTCGCCCTCGGCGTCGGCCTCGCGATCAACAACGCCCGCGCCGTCATCGAAGCGCTCCTCGGCCATCAATCTGAATTCACCCGCACCCCGAAATACGGCATCGAGCGCAAAACGCAGTCCTGGAAAAAAGCGCGCTATTTGCCCATCAAGAGCATCCTCCCGCTCGTCGAGCTCGCCTTCGCACTCTACTTCACCTGGCTGCTCAGCTACGCCTTCATCCATCACAACTGGCTGAACGTCATCTTCCTCTCCCTATTCCAAGTCGGCTTCGGCTACGTCGCCCTCTGCTCGCTTGCCCAGTGGTTCCCTTCGCTCCGTTTCCCCGGACGCGACACCGGAGAAGCGCTCCCAGCCTGATGCCGGCCGCGAAGTCTGCGCATATTTTGTCCCCCGCTTTCGCCGCGCGGCACTCCGCTTGCTTCACAGAACGGATGCGTAAATTCGCGTCTCTTCTTGCCGTTCTTATCGCGCTGACTGCGTGCGGGTTTGCCTCCAGCAACTTGCCGATCATCGTCGTCAGCGTCCCGGAGCAGCGTCTCGCAGTCGTGGAAAACGGGATCTGTATCGCAAAATATCCCGTCTCCACTTCCAAGTTCGGTGTGGGAGATCGCCCACGCAGTTTCGCCACCCCGCTCGGAATGCTGCAGGTCGCGGCGAAAGTCGGTGGCAATGCGCCAGTAGGAGCAGTTTTCCGCGGACAACGCCGCACCGGCGAAATCCTCCGCCCAAATGCACCGGGCCGCGATCCCATCGTCACGCGCATTCTTCATCTCCGCGGCCTCGAAGCACAAAACGCTCGCGCCTTCGGACGCGGGATCTACATCCACGGCACCGCCGAGGAATACCGCATCGGCCGCCCCGCCAGCTACGGCTGCATCCGCATGAAATCGCGCGATGTCGTCCGCCTTTTCGATTCCGTCCCCGTCGGAGCCAAAGTCGAAATCGTGACCACCCGCCTCAGCCGCGCGCTGCCAGCGGTCGTCGCGAGCCTGTAAAGTTCACTCGGCCAGTTCGTCGAGTTCCCGGCGCTCCCGCTTCGTCGGACGCCCCGCGCCCCGCGCTCTCACGCCCGGCGCACCAAACGCCAGCGCCCGCACCTTCTCGAACTCCTCCGGTGGCGTCAATTCGTCCACAAACTGCGCCACAAGTTTCCCAGCCACGCGCGATTTTGGCGCACCGAGCACCCGCAGCGTCCGCGTCATCACGCCGATCCGCACCGTCACGACTTCGCCCGCGCGCGCCTCATGCGCCGGCTTCGTATTCTCCCCGCCGATCTTCACATGCCCCGCTTTGATCGCCGTCACCGCCAGCGACCGCGTCTTAAAAACCCGTACCGCCCAAAACCATTGATCGAGTCTCATCTTCGCCTCAGTCCTCCTCGCCTTCCTTAATGCGATACACCCGCTTGCGGCGAAGGCGCAGCCAGTTATTCATCGTCTTCCGCAGCTTCTCCTTTCGGGAAAGGTAACGCGGGTTCAGTTCCGTGCCCTCTTTGATCTGCCGCAGGATTCCCTGCACCGAAAAATCCGCCGTCGGTAAAATCGTGTAAGCCGTCCCGACCGCCCCCTCGTGGTGCGCATCGCTGCCCGCCGTCTTCGGATGCCCCTTCTCCGTCGCGTATTGAAACGCCATCTCGTTGAACCGCTTCAGCGTCGTCGCCGCGTTAAAAACTTCGAGCCCGTCGATCTCCAAAGTCTCCAGCACCGACTCCCGAATCCCCGCGCGAAACCGATCGTAAGGATGCGCCGGAATCGCCACGCCGCCCGCATCGTGGACGAGCTTGCAGACTTCGATCGCCGGCGTGTGTTTCAGATACGGCAGCATCACGCCGAGGCAAAGCAAATGCCCTTCCGCCGTGCTCACTTCGACTCCGGGAATGATGAGGAAATCATCCACCGGCAGCCCATCCCCGCGCACCAGCCCTTTTTCCAGCAGGTAGCGAAAGCCATCGCTCGTATCGTGATCCGTCAGCGCAAAACCGTGCAGCCCTTTCTTGCGCGCGCTCGCGATCAGCGACTCGGGGCTGCTCACCCCATCGCCGGAAAACCACGAATGGCAGTGCAGGTCGATGTGGTATGACATTGCGGAGAACATGGCGTGCGGGCACCTTTTGCGGAAGATGAAATTACGATCCCTGCCGGCCGTGCTCGCCATTTCCCTCGTCGCCGCGCGGGCCGATTTCACCATCGAGCAAAAGGTGGACGGCCTCGGGCAGCAGTCAGGAAGTATCATCGTGCGCATCAAAGACACGAAGGTTCGCGCCGAGCTTTCGCCGCAGATCAGCTACATCATCGACGGCGCGAGCGGAGACAGCATCACGCTCATGCACGCGCAGAAGGGTTTCATGAAAGTGTCCGCCAAACAGGGCAAGGCGCTGATGGAGCAAATGCAAAAATCGGCGGGCGCAGGCGGCACCCCGCCGAAGCCCGTCGCGACCGGTCAAAAGGAAAACGTGGATCAATGGCCCGCAGAAATCTTCACCTGGTCGAGCGGCGCCCTCGCCGTGCGCTACTGGGTCGCCAAAGATTTCCCAAACGCCGCCGCCATCCAAAGCGCGATGGACAAAGCCCGCGCCGGTGGCCTCGGCGCGCT